>JBFZCS010000219.1:0-9965 GCA_041307825.1 Azonexaceae bacterium | reverse complement strand
GACGCCGTCGAACGTTCCCGTCATCGGGCGTACCCGTTACCCCAACCTGTGGCTCAACACCGGCCACGGCACCCTCGGCTGGACCATGGCCTGCGGCTCGGCAGCGGCATTGGCCGATCTGATGAGCGGCCGCCCCGCCGCGCCGGACTTTCCTTTCGTTCGATGTTGATCGACACCCACTGCCACCTTGACGCGGCCGAATTCGACGCCGATCGCGATGCCGTTCATGCGGCAGCGCTGGCGGCGGGCGTGGAACGCATCGTGGTGCCGGCGGTTGCGGTCGACGACTTCCGGACGGCAAAAACCGTGGTCGAACGCTATCCGGGTTGTGTCGCCGCCTACGGCATCCATCCGCTCTACGCGATGCAGGCAAAAGAAGGGGATCTGGACGTGCTGCGCGACTGGCTGGCGGCGGAAAAGCCGGTGGCGGTCGGCGAGATCGGCCTCGATGGCTACGTCACCGACGTCGATGCGGCGCGCCAGGAATTCTTCTTCGTCGAGCAGCTGAAGCTGGCCCGCGAATTCGATCTGCCGGTGCTGCTGCACGTGCGGCGCGCCGTCGACCAGATTCTGAAACACCTGCGCCGCATCCGCGTTCGCGGTGGCATCGCCCACGCTTTCAACGGCAGTCGCCAGCAGGCCGACGAGTTCATCAAGCTCGGCTTCAAGCTCGGCTTCGGCGGCGCCATGACCTTTTCCGGTTCGACCCGCATCCGCGCGCTGGCCGCCGAACTGCCCCTCGACGCCATCGTTCTCGAAACCGATGCGCCGGACATCCCGCCGGCCTGGCTCAACGGCGGGCGCAATGCGCCGGGCGAACTGCCGCACATTGCCGGGGTGCTGGCCGAGTTGCGCGCGGTCAGCCGTGCCGATATCGCCGCTGCCAGCACAGCGGCGGCCCGCGCCATCCTGCCGGGAATTTGACCCGCCGCAAAGCCATGGCAATTTTGCGCGGCTAAATGGCGAGTGTTTGATCTGCGCTAAGCATTCGCAAACCCTAATGGAGTAGATTGCCGCTGTTGGGTTCCCATCGGGAACGGGCAATCAGGGAGTGCCGTGACAAGGGTGGGGCGACAGCCCCACCCGCCGGCTGCAACCCGAGGTTTTTATGGCAACGACGAACAGCAAACCCCCCAGGAGCGGCGCCGCGCGCCGCCAGTTCATTTTCGATGCCGCCAAGATGGCCTGCGGCGTCGGCATGCTAGGCCTCGGACTTGGACTCTATGCCAAGCAGTCCCGTGCCTTGCCGGCGCTTGACCTGCGCCCGCCTGGCGCGCTGCCCGAGAATGAGTTCCTCGGCGCCTGCATCCGCTGCGGTATGTGCGTGCGCGACTGCCCCTACAACACGCTGGAACTCGCCAGGCCGGAAACGCCGGTCGCCACCGGCACGCCATTTTTCAACGCGCGCAATATTCCGTGCGAAATGTGCGAGGACATCCCCTGCGTCAAGGCCTGCCCGACCAAGGCGCTGGATCACGGGCTGACCGACATCAACAAGGCGAAAATGGGCATCGCGGTACTGGTCGACCACGAAACCTGCCTCAATTTCCTCGGCCTGCGCTGCGACGTCTGTTATCGCGTCTGCCCGGTGATCAACAAGGCGATCACGCTGGAGATGGTGCCCAATACACGTACCGGCCGTCATGCGATGTTCCTGCCGACGGTGCATTCCGAACATTGCACCGGCTGCGGCAAGTGCGAGAAATCCTGCGTGCTGGAAGAAGCGGCCATTCGCGTCCTGCCGCCCGCCCTGGCCAAGGGCGAACTCGGCAAGCACTATCGTCTGGGCTGGGAGGAGCAGAAGAAGGCCGGCAAATCGCTGATCGACGAATCGAAGATGATCGACCTTCCCGACCGCCTGCCGGAAGGCGCGGTCCTGCCTGGCCACTATGACCCGGCATCCGGTCATACCGAATCGATGCGCGGCATGGCTGGCAGCGAGGCAGGGCTCATCCCGAGCCTGCCGCCGGGCCTGGGAGGCAAGCCATGAGCGGCAAGCGCATCGGCGCCGAAGCGGTCGCGACAAAAGGCTGGTTGCGCGCCCACAAGTGGCTGATCCTGCGTCGCATTTCGCAGTTCGGCATCCTTGCCCTGTTCCTGCTTGGCCCGCTGGCCGGGATCTGGGTCGTCAAGGGCAACCTGAACTACAGCTACACGCTGAACTTCCTGCCGCTGACCGATCTCTATGTCGCGCTGCAATCGCTGATGACGGGCCATGTGCCGGAAACACTGGGGGCGATCGGCGTGGCTGTCGTGCTGGTCTTCTACCTGCTGGTCGGCGGTCGGGTCTATTGCAGTTGGGTCTGTCCGATCAATGTCGTGACCGATGCCGCCGGGTGGCTGCGCGACCGGCTCGGCATCAAGGGCGGCAGCAGCCTCTCGCGCAACACCCGCTACTGGATTCTTGCCATGACGCTGCTTGGTTCGGCGCTGAGTGGCATCGTGCTGTGGGAACTGGTCAATCCGGTATCGATGCTGCATCGCGGCCTGATTTTTGGCTTTGGCGCGGCGTGGACCGTGGTCGTCACCGTTTTCCTGTTCGACCTGTTCGTGATGACGCGGGGCTGGTGCGGTCGACTCTGCCCGGTGGGTGCTTTCTACAGCCTGCTCGGCCGCTGGAGTCCGCTGCGCATCTCGGCGCCGCAACGCGCCGCCTGCAACGACTGCATGGATTGCTTCGAGGTCTGTCCCGAGCCGCAGGTCATTCGTCCGGCCCTGAAAGGCGAGGCCAAGGGGATTGGACCGGTGATTCTGGCGGCCAATTGCACCAATTGCGGACGCTGCATCGATGTTTGTTCAAAGGACGTATTTACCTACGATTTGCGCTTCAACAACCAGGTTTCCGCGGCGCCGCTCGCCAAAACGTAGCTTGAGTCCAGGTGATCATCAAGTTCTAGAGGCGGAACGCCCATCATGAAAAAACCGTGAAGACGACTATTGCCGTTCTGGCTTAGGCCGCGGGCTAGCGCAACAGGGCGACGTAGATTCCGGCGAAAATGGCCGAGGTGATGACGCCGCTGATATTGGCGCCCAGCGCGTGGGGCATGATCATGACGCCGGGGTTGGCCTCGGTGGCCAGCTTCTGGACGATTTTGGCGGTGGTCGGCACGCAGCTGACCCCGGCGATGCCGATCATCGGGTTGTACTTGCCCTTGTACCAGAAATAGAGCGCGTAGCCGCCGATGATGCCGCCGATGGCCGAGAACAGCAGCGCCAGGCAGCCGAGCAGCAAGAGCTTGAGCACCACGGGGTCGAGCAGCGTGCTGGCTTCGCAGAGGACACCGAGGGTCAGCGCGAGGAAGAAGGTGGCACCGTAGAGGAAGGTTTCGCTGAGCAGGTTCTGGAAGTTGACCAAGCCGCTCTCGCGCACGGCGACGCCGACGAACAGCGACAGGAAGAGCGGCGCGGCGACCGGAAAGAGCAGGCAGAGCAGGGTGCAGATGACGACGGCGAAGACCAGTTTTTGCGCCGAGGTGATCTTCCGGACATCGCCGACCGGCATCGGAATGCCGCGTAGCCGCTTCGGGATCAGCAGCTTGATCAGGTAGGGGTAGACGCCGTAGGTCAGGCCAAGATAGAGATAGCCGACCACGGTGATCGGGACGAACAGATCCTTGGCCAGCATCAGCGAAGTGAACAGCACCATCGGCCCGTCAGCCCCGCCGATCATCGCGACCGAGGCCGCTTCCCGTTCCGTCATGCCGATCATCACGCCGATGGGAAAGACCAGTACCGTGCCGAGTTCCGCGAACAGCGCCAGGACCATGCTCTGAAACGGGCGCGCCATGACGAAACCGACATCGAGCAGAACGCCGATGCCCATGAAGACCAGGCAGGCGATCAGGCCGTTGCTGAACATCAGCGTATAAATCGGCTGCAGCCAGTTGATCTGCAGGACAGTCATCACGGCATCGGTGGCGCTGACCAGCGGATCGACGAAGATGGTCCCGACCTTGCCGCCCTCGAGGAACAGGACGCCGGCATTGACCGCCGACATGCCGAGCCCCATGGGGATCATCAGCAGCGGTTCGAGGATCTCCTTCTTGCCCAGATAGACCAGCAGGAAGCCGAGCAGCATGAGGACGACGCGACCGATGGCGATCTTTGGTTCCTGCGCGAACAGGGTGGTGATGCCCTGAAACAGGTCGAGGAAGGCGATGCCGTTCATGGCGCGCCCGGCGTCAGGCGAGGCTGACCAGAAGCTGGCCGGCGTCGACCGCCTCACCCGCCTTGACGGCGATGACGGCGACCGTGCCGGCGCGGTGGGCGATCATCGGCGTCTTCATCTTCATGGCCTCGATGATCACCAGCCGGTCACCCTGGCTTACTGTCTGGCCGACGCTGACCAGAACCGAATCGACCATGCCGCCGAGGGTCGAGGTGACGTCCCCGGCGCCGGGCGCGGCATGCGCCGTTGCCACCGGTGGCTGGTGCGCGACCGGCGGCGCCGGCGGCACGATGTTCATGCTGCCGGGCTGCGGATAGAGTTGCCCAACTCCCTCGCTGAGGTCCTCCACCGTGACGTCGTACTGGCGGCCGTCGATGGTGATGCGCAAATGCTTTTCCATGGCTTTCCCCTTGCCGGCGTAACCGCCGCCTCAGTGTTTCGGATGATGTTCGACGCCGTGCGAGGCATGATGTGCCTGCCTTCCCTCGGCCAGCCAGCCAGCACGGCGGCGGGTTTCTTCGATATGGACGATGCGCTGGTCGCCGAATATGGCGCTGGCCGCCGCCGCGATCACTACCAGATGGTCGGGCGGGATGCCGGAAGCTGGCGCCGGCATCACGGCAACTGGCTGCGGTGCGCTCGCAGTCCGCTGTTCGCTGCGGCCGAGCAGGACGACGATGAGCTTGATGACGACGGCAATCAGCAGCGAAACGACGATCGCCAGGCCGTAGATCAACAGGGTCTTGCTCCAGATTTCCGCCATGTGCCGCTCCGCCTAGAGAGGAATGTTGCCGTGCTTTTTGGCCGGCCGCAGTTCCCGCTTGTTGAGCAGCTTGCGCAGCGAGAGCGCGAGCACGCCGCGGGTTTCGGCCGGTTCGATGACGTCGCTGATGTAGCCGCGCGCCGCCGAGAGGTAGGGCGAGGCGAACTCGGCACGGTAGGCGGCAACCAGTTCCGCCCTGCGCGCTGCGGGGTCGGCGGCGGCGGCCAGTTCCTTGCGATAGATCAGGTTGACCGCGCCTTCGGCCCCCATCACGGCGATCTCGGCGCAGGGCCAGGCATAGACGAAGTCGGCACCCATTTCCTGGCTGCACATGGCGAGGTAGGAGCCGCCGTAAGCCTTGCGCAGGATGACGGTGACCTTGGGCGTGGTGCACGAGGCATAGGCGAAGAGCAGCTTGGCGCCGTGGCGGATGATGCCGCTGCGCTCCTGCTCGACCCCCGGCAGGAAGCCCGGCACATCGACCAGGGTGACCAGCGGGATGTTGAAGGCATTGCAAAAGCGGATGAAGCGTGCCCCCTTGTCGGCAGCGTTGATGTCGAGCGCCCCCGCCATCTCGGTCGGCTGGTTGGCGACCAGCCCGACGACGATACCCTCGATGCGCGCGAAGGCAACCATCAGGTTGCGCGCGAAGCCGGCATGGACCTCAAGAAACTCGCCGCCATCGACCAGATGGGTGATGATCTGGCGCACGTTCATCGGCTCCGAGGCGTCCTCGGGGATCAACGCGTTCATCGCCTCATCGCGCCCGAACACGATATCGGAGCGCAAGTCGTGCGGCGGATCTTCGGTATTGTTCGACGGGATGTAGGACAGTAACTGCTGCACGATCTGGATGGCGTGCTGTTCGTCCTCGGCGATAAAATGCACATTGCCGCTGACGTTGGCATGCATTTCGGCGCTGCCGACTTCGTCCATGGTGGTCGCGCGCCCGGTCACCGCCTTGATCACCTCGGGCCCGGTAATGAACATCTGGGCGTTGTGGCGAGTCATGACGATGAAGTCCATGAGCGCTGGCGAATAGGCGGCGCCCCCGGCACAAGGCCCGCAAATGACGGCAATCTGGGGCACGACGCCCGACATCAGGACGTTGCGGTAGAAGACATTGCCATAGCCGGAAAGCGCATCGACCCCTTCCTGGATGCGCGCGCCGCCCGAGTCCTTGAAGGCGACCAGGGGAACCCCCGATTTGATGGCGAAATCCATCAGCTCGACGATCTTGTCGGCGTGCATCTTGCCCAGCGTCCCGGCCGACACCGTGAAATCCTGGCTGAATGCCGCGACCATCTGCCCGTTGACATAGCCGGTGCCGGTCACCACACCGTCGGCGGGCAATTCCCGGCCATCGAGTTCCAGGGCGCGGGAGTTGTGTCGGGCATGCATGCCGACTTCCTGGAAAGTGTATTCCTGGAACAACAGCGCCAGGCGGTCGCGCGCCGTAAGCAATCCCTTGGCACGGCGCTGCTGCAACTTTTCTTCGCCGCCGCCGCGCACGATGGCACGCCGGCGCTGACGCAATTCCTCGATGCTCTTTGCGGATATGGTCATGGCCCCTCCTCGTTGGCTGCTTTGGCAAACGGTCGCACGTTGCACAAACCTGTCACCAGGCCAGCCCTGGAATTTCTGCCGATATTACGGCCTTTTTGCCGCCTTGGCTGAACTTTGCGCAAACACTTTGCCGTGTTCTGGGGCGGATATTCGGCGGTGCTGCCTTGCCATGGCGCGGATAGTAAATTTCGCGACCCGCTAACTCTCGGCTTTCGGACAACACGACCAGAAAAGCCAAAGCCCTGTGGGGTTGGCCACAGGGCTTTCTAATGGTTACCAAGCGGCGCCAACCGCGGAACCTCGCCATCAACCAAGTTCGGCTGGAGCCAGAGGCTCCCTTTTTCCGCCGTTACCTGACTCTCAGGCGGCAGTCAGCGCGCCGCGCATCTTTTGCAACGCCTTGGCTTCGATCTGGCGAATCCGTTCGGCAGATACGGCGAACTCGGCGGCCAGGTCATGCAAGGTTGCACCATCACCGTCATGTAGCCAGCGCGCCTCGACGATGCGGCGACTGCGCGGATCGAGCGTCGCCAGCGCCTCGTGCAGGCCTTCGTCCTGCAGTCGCGCCACCGCTTTGTTCTCGAGCACGCGAGTCGGTTCGTAGCGCGAATCGGCGAGGTAGTCGATCGGCGCAAAGGCGTCGTCGCTGTCGTCCGGACTGCCTTCCAGCGCCAGATCGCGTCCCGACAGCCGCGACTCCATCTCGACGACCTCATCCTGCTTGACCCCGAGGCGGGCGGCGACTTCGGCGGCTTGCGTGCCGGAAAGCGTATCGACGCCTTCGTAATTATTTTTCTGGCTGCGCAGATTGAAGAACAATTTGCGCTGCGCCTTGGTCGTCGCCACCTTGACCATGCGCCAGTTCTTCAACACGTATTCGTGGATTTCCGCCTTGATCCAGTGCATGGCGAACGACACCAAACGCACGCCGCGTTCCGGATCGTAGCGCTTGACCGCCTTCATCAGGCCGATGTTGCCTTCCTGAATCAGGTCGGCATGCGGCAAGCCGTAGCCCAGATAGCCACGGGCGATCGAAATGACCAGACGAAGATGCGACAGAACAAGCTGACGCGCCGCATCCACATCGCCTTCGTTGTGAAAGCGCCGGGCCAGCCGCATTTCCTCGGCCTCGCTGAGCATCGGATACTGCTTCGCGGCCTGAATATAAGCCTCAATGCTTCCAACGGTCGCGGGGATGGGAAGGGTAAGGGCATGGGTCATGGCGTAGTATTCTCCTTCATGTCTCAATATCATTTTAGCACTCGCGCGATAAGAGTGCTAATCCGGCAAGGAAGTTCCGGATGCCTTGCACGTAAAACATGCCTTGCCCCCGTTCCGCTGTTTTCCCGAATCAGACCGGGTTCCGTGGCCTCGCCCTGAGCCACACTCCGGACCAGGGCATGCAATCGGTCAGTCAGGGAACCAGGAGCACGTCGCAGGGCGCATGGTGGAGCAGATTCAGCGTGACACTGCCGAGCAGTCTTTCGTCGAGCACGGAGACGCCATGTCGGCCAACGACCAGCAGATCGAAACCCGATGTCTGAATCTCATCCATCAGAACAGGCGCGGCGTGGCCGTGTCGAACCACGGTGGCGATCGGTGACTTGGCTTGCCGATCCGCCGTGGCAAGGAAGGCATGCATGTTTTTCCGCCCGGCCTCGATCTCTTCCTGACGGTAGCGCTCAATATCCTCAGCCGTGGCACCCTCCATCCGCATCCTGCCTTCATAAGGCACGGTACAGGCATGGAGCACCGTATGGGCGGCCCCCGGAAATCTGTCGAGCGCCGTGTGCAAGGCGCGATTGGCGGTCGCTGAGAAGTCTGTCGCCACCAGTATCCGCCGATACGCGGCCTCCGATGGGTTGCGGACGACCAGCACCGGACAATGGCATTGCCGCAAGACCTTGATGGCGGTGCCGCCGATTGCCAATTCATGCGAGAGGCTGCCCTCGCCGCATACGCCTACGACAATCAGCCCTGCGCCAGCCGCGTGGGCTCGCTCGGCGATCTGGCTGGCGGCGCGTCCGCTGGCCGATTCGCTGGAAATGTCGGTCAGCTTGTAGCGAACCGTTAGATCGATGGCAAGCTTGTCCAGCGCCAAATCCGCCTGCATACGCGGATCGCTGCCACGGAGAGGCAATGGCAAGAATCGATGCATGTGTTCCCAGGCGAATGGATTGAAGACATACAACAGGCGCAACGGGCACTGGCGTTCGCCTGCCAGTTGAGCTGCACGCCGGACAGCGATGGTGGCCGGATCGGAGAAGTCGGTGGCAACCAGGATAGGAGAAGTGTCGATCATGCGGTTTTCCTTTCTGAAAAAATATGTCGCGGCACAGTTCCGCCAGCGCCGACTTTTATCGTGTCGGCGGTCTGGTCACTCACGTCAGGGAGGTGTACCCACCTAGCGATGAATCATTTTCAGCGTGCTGCATGGCCGGCCGTTTAGACGACATCGCCGGCAATTTCGCGGGCGTCGCGCTCATGGTGGATTCCCCGTGCGTCGCGTGAGCCACGACACGAGCTTGCGCCCCTCTTCGAGCAAGAGAACGCTCGACGCGATCGCCAGCGACAAGGCCCAGTCTGTCAGCGTCAGATCGACGGTATCGAACACCGCCTGCGCCGGCCCCCAATGCACGGCGAAGACTTGCAGGGCGACGACGGCGAAGAGCGCCAGCCACAGCTTGCCGTTGCCGAAGAACTGGCGGTTGAAGGCGCTGCCGTATTCGGCGCGGGCATTGAAGATATTGAAGAACTGGAACAGAACGAAAGTGGTGAAGGCCAGTGTCATGGCCTTGGCCTCGCCTGACTGCGCCAGCGCCCAGGCATAGAGTCCGAGGGTGCCGACGGCCATGGTCAGGCCATACAGGCCGATGCGCCAGAAGCGCTGCCAGGAGAGGATCGTCGCATCGGCGGCACGCGGCCTGTCCTGCATGATGCCGGGGCGCGACGGCTCGACGCCCAGGGTCATCGCCGGCGGGCCATCCATGATGATGTTCACCCAGAGGATCTGGATCGCGGTGAACGGCGTAGCGAAGCCGAAAAAGGGGGCACCGAGCACCGTCAGGATCGCGCCGATGTTGGTGGAGAGCTGGAAACGGACGAACTTGACGATGTTGTCGTAGATGGTGCGTCCTTCCTCGACCGCACGCACGATCGTGGCGAAGTTGTCGTCGGTCAGCACCAGCGTGGCCGCCTCCTTGGTCACTTCGGTGCCGGTGATGCCCATCGCTATGCCGATGTCGGCGGTCTTCAGCGCCGGTGCGTCGTTCACCCCGTCACCGGTCATCGCCACGATATGCCCCTCGGCCTGCAAGGCTTCGACGATACGCATCTTGTGCTCGGGCGCGACGCGCGCGAACACCGCGCTCTTTTGCACCAGGGCGGCAAGCTCGCCCTGGGTCAGGCCATCCATCTCGCGCCCTTCATGAGCTTCGCCGTGCAGGCCGAGTTCGCGGGCGATGGCGG
>JBFZCS010000218.1:0-7120 GCA_041307825.1 Azonexaceae bacterium | reverse complement strand
CTGGTCGGCGTCGTCACCAACGGTACTGCCGTGCTCGGCCTTGGCAACATCGGCCCGCTGGCGGCCAAGCCGGTCATGGAAGGCAAGGGATGTCTGTTCAAGAAGTTCGCCGGAATTGACGTCTTCGACATTGAACTGGCGGAGAACGATCCGGACAAACTGATCGACATCATCGCCGCCATGGAGCCGACGCTGGGCGGCATCAACCTTGAGGACATCAAGGCGCCCGAATGCTTCTACATTGAAGAGAAGCTCAAGGAGCGGATGAAAATCCCCGTCTTCCACGACGATCAGCACGGCACGGCCATCATTTCTGCGGCCGCCATGCTGAATGGCCTCAAGGTCGTCGGCAAGAAGGTCGAGGAAATCAAGGTGGTCTGCTCCGGTGCCGGCGCTGCCGCCATTTCCTGCCTGAACCTGTGGTGCGATCTCGGCGTCAGGCGCGAGAACATCACGGTCTGCGATTCCAAGGGCGTTATTTATGTCGGCCGCGAGGCCAACATGGAAGCGACCAAGGCCCGCTATGCCCGCGATACCAGTCATCGCACGCTGGGCGACGCGATTGTCGGCGCCGACATTTTCCTCGGTCTTTCAGCGGCCGGCGTGCTCAAGCCGGAAATGGTCGCCAGCATGGGCGAAAAACCGATGGTTTTCGCGCTCGCCAACCCGACGCCGGAGATCATGCCGGAACTGGCCAAGGCCGCACGGCCCGATGTCATCATCGCCACCGGTCGTTCCGACTACGTGAACCAGGTCAACAACGTGCTGTGCTTCCCCTTCATCTTCCGTGGCGCGCTCGACGTCGGCGCGACGCGCATCACCGAGGAAATGAAGATGGCCAGCGTGCGTGCCATCGCCGAACTGGCTGAAGCCGAGGTCACCGATGAGGTGGCCATGGCCTACCCCGGCCACGATCTGTCCTTCGGCCCGGAATACCTGATTCCCAAACCCTTCGACCCGCGCCTGATCGTCAAGATTGCCCCGGCTGTCGCCAAGGCTGCCATCGATTCCGGCGTCGCCACCCGGCCGATCACCGACTGGGATGCCTATCGCGCCAAGCTGTCCGAATTCGTCTATCACACCGGCGTCGGCATGCGCGCCATCTTCCAGGCCGCGCGTCAGGCCAAGGGCAAGCGCATCATTTTCGCCGAAGGCGAAGACGAGCGCGTGCTGCGCGCCGCCCAGATCGTCATCGAGGAGAAATTCGCCCGCCCAATTCTGATCGGCCGCCCGCCGGTCATCGAGCATCGCCTTGAAAAGGCCAACCTGCGCATCAGGCCGGGCGTCGATTTCGACATCGTCAATCCGGAGTCCGACGAGCGCTATCGTGAATGCTGGACGGCTTATCACAAGCTGATGGTCCGTCGCGGCGTCACGCCGGCGATCGCCAAGGAAGCCTTGCGCCGCAAGCCGACGCTGATCGGCGCGATGTTGCTCAAGCTCGGCTACGCGGATGGCCTGCTGTGCGGCATGACCGGCCAGTACAGCCGCCACCTGGGGGTCATCAACGAGGTCATCGGCAAGCGGCAGGGCACCAATACGCTGGCCGCGATGAATTACCTGATGCTGCCCGGGCGTTCGCTGTTCATCTGCGATACGCATATCAACGAAAACCCGACGGCCGAGGAAATCGCCGAAATGACGCTGATGGCCGCCGAGCAGGTCAAGCGCTTCGGCATCCATCCGAAGGTCGCGCTGCTCTCGCACTCGAATTTCGGTTCCGGATCTTCCGAATCGGCGCGCAAGATGAGTCGCGCTGCCGCCCTGCTGCCCGCCATTTCGTCCGGCGAACTGGAAATCGACGGCGAAATGCACGGCGATTCAGCGCTTTCGGAAGAGATTCGTCGCGAAGCGCACCCGGACTCACCGCTGAAAGGCGAGGCCAACCTGCTGGTCATGCCCAATATCGACGCCGCCAACATCTCCTACAACCTGCTGAAGTTGACCAGCGGCGAAGGGGTAACCATCGGCCCCATCCTGCTCGGTGCGGCGCTTCCGGTGCACGTGCTGACGGCGACGGCTACCGTGCGTCGCCTGGTCAACATGACCGCGCTGGCGGTGGTGGAATCGATGGAGCGCTGAGTTTCGCGCAATGAAAGGGCGCGGGAGCACAAGCTCGCCGCGCCCTTTTTCATTTTTGGCCGATTTTTGCGGTTGACCGCGGAAGTGCGGCCAACCGGTGTTTTATTCTGCCAATCCGGCGAGAATCTTGCCGTGAATGCCGCCAAAGCCGCCGTTGCTCATGACCAGGATGTGGTCTCCCGGCTGCGCGGCGATGACGATCTGGTCGACCAGGCGGGCCAGGTCTTCCTCGACGATGGCGCGCTCGCCCATCGGCGCCAGCGCCTCGCGGGGGTTCCAACCTAAATTGCCGGCGTAGCAGAAAGCAAGATCGACTTCGCGCAGGCTGTCAGGCAACTGCGCTTTCATGGTGCCCAGCTTCATGGTATTCGAGCGCGGCTCCAGTACGGCCAGGATGCGGGCTTTGCCGACCTTGCGGCGCAGGCCGGCGACGGTCGTCGTGATGGCCGTAGGATGGTGCGCGAAATCGTCGTAAACCGTGACGCCGCAAACTTCGCCGCGCACTTCCATGCGCCGTTTGACATTGACGAAGCGCGACAGCGCGTCCAGCCCCTGCTCAAGCGGCACGCCGACATGGCGGGCGGCGAGCAGTGCGGCACCAGCGTTGGCCCGGTTGTGGTCGCCGGAGAGCCCCCAGGCCGAGCGCCGAACCTTGCCATCGGGCAAATGCAAGACCAATTCGCCGCGGGCATCGTCGCCGGTTACCCGATAGCCGGCCGGATCGTTGAAACGCTCGACCGGCGTCCAGCAACCGCGCTGCAACACGCGCTCCAGGCTGGCCTCGGCAGCATTGGAAACGATCAGCCCGGACTGTGGCAGGGTGCGAATGAGATGGTGGAATTGCGTCTCGATGGCTGCAAGATCGCTGAAAATGTCAGCATGATCGAATTCAAGGTTATTCAGGATCACGGTCCGCGGCCGGTAATGAACGAATTTCGAGCGCTTGTCGCAGAACGCGGTGTCGTATTCGTCAGCCTCGATGACGAAGAACGGCGTGGCGCCGAGGCTGGCGGAGACCCCGAAGTTGATCGGTACGCCACCGATCAGGAAACCGGGCTGGAGGCCGGCATCTTCAAGGATCCAGGCGAGCATCGAGGCGGTGGTGGTCTTGCCGTGCGTGCCGGCGACGCCGAGCACCCAGCGTCCCTGCAATACGTGTTCGGCCAGCCATTGCGGCCCGGAGACATAAGGTAGACCCTGGTCGAGAATCGCCTCGAGCAGCGGATTGCCACGAGAAATAGCGTTGCCGACGACAAAAATATCAGGTTTCAGGGCCAGCTGGCCGGTTTCGAAGCCTTCGATCAGCTCGACCCCGGCACCGCGCAACTGGTCGCTCATCGGCGGATAGACGTTGGCGTCGCAGCCAGTCACCTTGTGGCCGGACGCCACCGCCAGTTGCGCGACGCCGCCCATGAAAGTGCCGCAGATACCCAGAATGTGAATGTGCATGTTACCGAGACCCGTTAGAATGAGGGCGATTCTACCCTGATCCATTTTCCCAATGCCCCGTCCTGAACGGCCACGAACCAGTGCCAGCACCCGGGCCAGCATCGCCGCCGCGGCGGCGCGCCTGATGGCGGAGGACGGCATTGTCGATTTTCACCAGGCCAAGCGCAAGGCGGCCCGTCAGCTGGGTCTGCCCGAACACACGGCCTATCCCGACAATGCCGAGGTCGAGGCGGAGTTGCGCGTCTATCGCGGTCTTTATCAGGAAGAAGGGCATCCGGAACTGATCCTCGCATTGCGCCAGACCGCGCTCGGCTTGCTCGAACTGCTTGCCGACTATTCGCCCTATCTCGCCGGTTCGGTCCTCGACGGCTCGGCCGGCGAGCACTCGCACATCGACATTCTGCTGTTCGCCGACAGCGCCAAGGAAGTCGAAATCTTTCTGCTCAATCGCGGGGTCGTTTTCGAACACGCCGAGCCGCGCAACGAGCGCGCGGAAGCGGTTCTGGTCATGGAAACCGATACGGCAGATGCCAATCTGGTCATCTATCCCCCGCAGCTGGAGCGGGTGGTCATGAAGCATCGCGATGGCCGGCCGCGGGAGCGCATCCGCGCCGAAGGTCTGCGTGCCCTCATTCTGGAATAGGCTGGACAAGTTGCAGCGATTTGCGGCAAACTTGCAGCCATGAAGAAGCAAAAAGCCGCTTCCAAGCCAGTCGACAAACCGCGGATTCTGGTAATTCACGGGCCGAATCTCAACCTGCTTGGCACCCGCGAGCCAGAACACTACGGACAAGTGACACTGGCCGACATCAACCTGGCGCTGGCACGCATGGCCGAAGGCGTCGGTGTCGACCTCGAGTCCTTCCAGAGCAACCACGAAGGCGCTCTGGTCGAGCGCATCCATGCCGCCCGCGAGCAAGGGGTGCGGGCCATCATCATCAATCCCGCGGCCTACACGCATACCAGCGTGGCATTGCGCGATGCGCTGGCCGCGGTAAGCATTCCCTTCGTCGAGGTGCATCTCTCGAACGTGCATGCCCGGGAGCCGTTCCGGCACCATTCCTATTTTTCCGACCTCGCCGTCGGGGTCATCAGCGGCCTGGGTCATCAGGGCTATTTGCTGGCCCTCGAATACCTGCTCAACAAACTCAATATCGAATAGACCGGCGGATGCCGGCACTTGCCTCGGACCGACGCAAGACAGAAAGGGGATTTCATGGATCTGCGCAAACTAAAGAAACTTATCGACCTCGTTCAGGAATCCGGCATTTCCGAACTTGAAGTGTCCGAAGGCGAGGAGCGGGTGCGCATTGCCAAACATTACGGTGCGGCGGTTGCGGCCCCGGTGCACTATGCCGTTCCGGCGGTGGCGCCGGTTGCGCCGCTGGCCGGCGGGTCGTCGGTAAATCTCGACGAGGATGACGATCTGCCGGAAGGCCACGTCGTCAAATCGCCGATGGTCGGCACCTTCTATCGTTCGTCGGCGCCCGGTGCCGAAGCCTTTGTCCAGATCGGCCAGGCAGTCAAGGAGGGTGAGACGCTGTGCATCATCGAGGCCATGAAACTCCTGAACGAAATCGAATCCGATGCCTCCGGCGTGATCAAGGCCATTCTGCTGGATAACGGCGAGCCGGTCGAATTCGGCGAACCGCTTTTCGTAATCGGCTGATCGCGGCATGTTCGGGAAAATCCTTATCGCCAACCGGGGCGAAATTGCCCTGCGCGTGCAGCGCGCCTGTCGCGAACTCGGCATCAAGACGGTCGTCGTGCACTCGGAGGCCGACCGCGAAGCCAAGTATGTCAAACTGGCCGACGAATCGGTCTGTATTGGTCCGGCGCAGTCGGCCTTGAGTTACCTGAACATTCCCGCCATCATTTCGGCGGCCGAGGTGACCGACTCCGAAGCGATCCATCCCGGCTACGGCTTTCTCTCCGAAAACGCCGACTTCGCCGAGCGCGTAGAAACCTCCGGCTTCGTTTTCATCGGCCCGCGCGCCGAAACCATCCGTTTGATGGGCGACAAGGTGTCGGCCAAGGCTGCGATGAAGGAGGCCGGTGTGCCCTGCGTCCCCGGTTCCGAGGGCGCCTTGCCGGAAGACCCGAAGGAAGTAGTGCGCATGGCGCGTGCCACCGGTTACCCGGTAATCATCAAGGCCGCCGGCGGTGGCGGCGGTCGCGGCATGCGCGTGGTCCATACCGAGGCGGCGCTGGTCAATGCCGTGACACTGACCCGCCAGGAAGCCGGAAGCTTCTTCGGCAACCCGGCGGTGTACATGGAAAAATACCTGGAAAATCCGCGCCACGTGGAAATCCAGGTGCTGGCCGACGAACACAAGAACGCCATTTACCTCGGCGAGCGCGACTGCTCGATGCAGCGTCGCCACCAGAAGGTGATCGAGGAAGCGCCGGCGCCGCATATTCCCGCCAGGCTGATCAACCGCGTTGGCGAACGTTGCGCCGAAGCCTGCCGCAAGATTGGTTATCGCGGCGCGGGAACCTTCGAGTTTTTGTACGAAAATGGCGAATTCTTCTTCATTGAGATGAATACCCGGGTTCAGGTAGAGCACCCGGTTACCGAGGTAATTACCGGCGTCGATATCGTTCAGGAGCAGATTCGAGTCGCTTTCGGCGAAAAGCTGCGCTATCGCCAGAAGGATATCTCGTTGCGCGGCCACGCCATCGAATGTCGCATTAACGCCGAAGATCCCTACACGTTCGTGCCATCTCCCGGGAAAATTTCTTTCTATCACCCGCCGGGCGGACCGGGAATCCGGGTCGACTCGCATATCTATCAAGGTTATACCGTCCCCCCGCATTACGATTCGATGGTCGCCAAGGTCATCGCCTATGGCGATACCCGGGAGCAGGCGATTCGCCGCATGCGCATCGCGCTGTCCGAGATGAGCATCGAGGGCATCAAGACCAACATCCCCCTGCACCAGGAACTCATGCAAGATGCGCGTTTCGTCGAGGGGGGCACCAGCATTCATTATCTTGAACAGAAGCTCGCCGAAAAGGGCGAAGTCAAAAAGTAGGCGATGGGCTGGCAAAGCGTCAGTTTTCTGACCGACGCATCGCACGCGGAGTCGATGTGCGATGCGCTTCTGACCGCGGGGGCGCTGGCCGCCAGTATTGAAGACGCCGATGCCGGCACGCCGGATGAACAACCGCAGTTCGGCGAACCGGGTTCGGTCAACTCGCCGGGATGGATTCATTCTCGCGTCGTCGCCCTGCTTGAGCAGGATGCCGATGTGCCGGCCATGCTTGCCGTGTCGAGCGCCGCTATTGGTCTTCGCGGCGTTCCGGAATGGTCGGTCGAGCCGGTCGCCGAGCAGAACTGGGTGCAATTGACCCAGTCGCAGTTCGATCCGATCCGTGTATCGCAGCGCTTGTGGATCGTGCCGTCATGGCACGAAGCGCCCGACCCGGCCGCGGTCAACCTCGTTCTGGACCCCGGTATGGCCTTCGGTACCGGCTCGCATCCAACGACCCGTCTTTGCCTCGAATGGCTGGAGCGCAATGTTGCCGAAGGATGTTCGGTGCTCGATTATGGCTGTGGTTCGGGGATTCTGGCCATTGCGGCCGCCCG
>JBFZCS010000217.1:0-2953 GCA_041307825.1 Azonexaceae bacterium | reverse complement strand
ACGGTGGCCGCGATTCGGCGCTGGTCACCGCCGCCTGCCGGCCGGCCCCGGAGGCGCTGGCCCTCGACCCGTCGGACATCGATCCGGCGACGCTGCCGGTCGAAATTTTTGACGGCGAGCTCCAGCACGCCCTGTCCGGCCACTGGTATCACCTGCAGGAGCGCGCCATTCGCTGGGTCGACGGACGCACGGTGCGCGTCCAGCTCGCCGCCGACATTACCGACCGCAAGCACATCGACGAAGTGAACCTGCAACAACAGAAGCGCCTGGAGCAGACCTCGCGCCTGATCACCATGGGCGAGATGGCATCGTCGCTGGCGCACGAACTCAACCAGCCGCTGTCGGCCATCGCCAACTACTGCGCCGGCTGCGTCAAGCGCATGCAGGCCGGCAACTACAAGCTCGAAGACCTGCTGTCGGCGATGCAGAAGGCCAGCGACCAGGCCGAGCGCGCCGGCAAGATCATCCGCCGGATGCGTGACATGGTGAAGAAGAGCGACCCCAACCGGCAGCCGATCGCCCTTGCCGAACTGCTCGACGAGGCGCGCGCCTTCGCCGACATCGAGGCGCAGCGCACGAGCACGCAGATCATCGTCGACCTGCCCGAAAATTTGCCCAAAATCGTCGTCGACCGCATCATGATCGAGCAGGTGCTGCTCAACCTGATCAAGAATGGCATCGAGGCGATGAACGACACGCCCGTCGAGCGCCGCCGGCTGAGCATCAATGCCCGGCAAATCGACGCGCGGCTGCTGCAGGTCGAGGTCGCCGACAATGGCCACGGGCTGGCGGACGAGGATGTGGAAAAGATATTCGCGCCGTTCTACACGACCAAGCAGGAAGGCATGGGCATCGGCCTGGCGATCTGCCGTTCGATCATCGAGTTTCACCAGGGCCACCTGTGGGTCGAAGCGCGGCGCGAGGGCGGCACCGTGTTCCGTTTCACCGTACCGATAGAGGAAAGCGACGATGAGTGAACAACAACAAGCCATTCACGTTGTCGACGACGACGAGGCAATGCGCGATTCGATGACCTGGCTGCTCGAAGGCGAGGGCTATGCCGTCGCCTGCTATGATTCGGCCGCCAGCTTTCTCGCTGCGCGCAACGACCGCATGCGCGGCTGCATCGTGCTCGACGTGCGCATGCCGGAGATGAGCGGCCTCGAACTGCACGAGAAGCTCGAGACGCTCGGCTCGCAGCTGCCGATCATTTTCGTCACCGGCCACGGCGACGTGCCGATGGCGGTATCGGCACTGCAGCGCGGCGCCTGCGACTTCATCGAAAAGCCGTTCAACAATGAAGACCTGCTGTCGCGGATCAAGCGCGCGCTGGAACTGGACTGCCAACTCGCGGCCCGCTACCAACTTAACAGCGCCATCGCCCGGCGCCTCGAACAACTGACCCAGCGCGAGCGTGAGGTCATGCAACTGGTCGTCGCCGGCAAACTCAACAAGCAGATCGCCGACGAACTCGACATCAGCATGAAAACGGTCGAGGCGCACCGCGCCCGGGTCATGGAAAAAATGGGCGTGCGCACCCTGGCCGAACTGGTCAAGGCGGCGATGACCGTCAATTAGCCAGGTTGGAGCGCGGCGTCCGGCGCGCGATAATGGCGGCCTTTCGTCCGCCCCCGCCGCCATGAACCAACCCGCCAGCCAGAAGACAATTCAGAAGAAGGTCGTCATCGCCGCCTGTTTCGGCACCTTTCTGGAGTGGTACGACTTCCTGACCTTTGCCTCGCTGGCGGTCTATTTCAGCGTCCTCTTCTTCCCCGCCGACGACCCGGTCGCCGCGCTGCTCGCCAGCCTCGGCACCTTCGGTGTCGGCATGATCGTCCGCCCGCTCGGTGCCGCGCTGTTCGGCTCGCTCGGCGACCGCCACGGACGGCGCACCATATTCCTCGTTACCATCGTCCTGATGGGCGTCTCGACCGTGCTCGTCGGCCTGTTGCCGACTTACGAGCAGGTCGGCCTGCTCGCCCCCGCCCTGCTGCTGGTGCTGCGCATGCTGCAGGGGCTGTCGGTCGGCGGCGAGATCGGCGGCGCCGCGGTCTATCTCACCGAACACGCGCCGGAAGGCCGGCGCGGCCTCTACACCAGCGTCCTGCAACTGATGGGGCCGCTCGGCATGATGGCCTCGTCGCTGCAGATCATCGTCCTGCAGCAAGTGCTGAGCGACGCCGATTTCAGGGCCTGGGGCTGGCGCATTCCCTTCCTGCTCTCGGCGGTGCTGCTAGCCATTTCGATCCGCAGCCGCATGAACCTGCACGAATCGCCGGTCTTCAGCCACTTGCGCGAGAAAAATGCGTTGTCCAAGACGCCACTGCGCGAATGTTTCCGCGACCGGCATACGCTGGGCCGCATGGCGCTGCTGTTTTTCTGTATTTCCGCTGGCGGCTCGCTGCTGTTCTTCTCCGCGCAGGTTTATAGCGGCGTTTTTCTCAGGACCGTGGTCAAGTTGCCGGCGACCGAAGCCGGTCTCATGGTCATGATCGCAACGCTCGCCCTCTTTCCCGCGACGCTGTTCTGCGGCTGGCTTTCCGACCGGATCGGCCGGCGGCCGGTCCTGCTCGCCGGCCTGATCAGCGGCGCACTGACCATATTGCCCGTTTTTCAGGGGCTGCTGTACTACGGTTCGCTACCCGTGCCCGACACGACGATGATCGTCGTCCTGCTGCTCGTCCTCGTCGTGCCGCTGGCCTGCATTACCGGGCCGCAGACGGCGACCCTGCCGGAACTCTTCCCGGCACGCACCCGCTACACGGCAGTGGCCCTGCCCCACAACCTGGCCGCCGGCTGGATCGGCGGCATGTCGCCGTTCATGGTCACCTGGCTCGGCGTGCGTTTCGGCGATCCGCTGGCCGGCCTGTGGTATCCCACCGGCCTGCTGATCGTGGCGGCGGTCATCGGCCTGCTGTTCCTGCCCGAAGTGCGCGACCGCCCGCTGGACAGC
>JBFZCS010000216.1:0-2638 GCA_041307825.1 Azonexaceae bacterium | reverse complement strand
TTCAGCGCCAACAAGGAGCAACTCGAAAAAGCGAAACGTGAGTTCAAGCTGCACCCGCGCCAGCCAGTCGGCCTCAAGCCTTTCCTCAGCCAGGACTTGCTGGTCGATAACATCGTCTCGATGTCGCCGGTAAAACTCTCGCGGCGGGAAATATTGAAATCCATAGCGCCCATATATCCCGCGAGACTTCCGGCGTCGGCAATTCAAGCCTGATATCGACGGTATAATGCCGATTTATCAAAATTCCGGGCATTGACGCGCGCACCAAAGCCAGCACCGATCTCCCCGCGCTTCATAGCAACAGAATAATCCAGGGACCCAGCGATGACAGTGCAGCCAGAAGACTCAGCAAGTCAGGAATGCGACGTCGTGGTTATCGGCGGCGGGCCTGCCGGAACAACCATTGCGCCGATCCTGGTCGCGAAGGGCTATCGTGTCGTGCTGCTGGAAAAAGCGGTCCACCCGCGGTTTCACATAGGCGAATCCCTGTTGCCGGCCAACCTTCCGCTCTTCGAGCGCCTGGGTGTAGCCGACCAGGTCAAGGCCATCGGCATGGAAAAGTGGGCTGCCGAGTTTGTTTCGCCTCATCACGAAATGCTGCAGCGCTTCAATTTTGCTGAAGCGTGGGATAAATCCATGCCGTTCGCCTACCAGGTGAAGCGCGCCGAGTTCGACGACATCCTGATCCGCAATGCCGAGAAATCAGGAGTCGAGGTACATCAGGGCTGCAAGGCCAAGACCGTCGATTTTCTGCCTGACAACAGCGGCGCGGTGATTCGTGCCCGGCACGACGACGGACGTGAACAACAATGGAAGGCGCGCTTCGTGGTCGACGCATCCGGTCGCGACACCTTCCTGGCCAATCGTTTCCAGATCAAGCACCGCAATCCGAAGCACAACAGCTCGGCGGTTTATGGCCACTTTTCCGGCGCCAGGCGTCACGATGGCCAGGCTGCGGGCAACATCACCATTTTCTGGTTCGAACACGGCTGGTTCTGGTTCATTCCGATGCATGGCGATGTCACCAGCGTCGGCATGGTGACCTGGCCGTATTACATGAAAACCAGGGGGCAACGCAGTATCAGGCAGTTTCTGATGGATGGCATCGCAAGATGTCCGGCGCTGGCCGAGCGCCTGAAAGTGGCCACGCTGGTTAACGAGGTCGAAGCTACCGGCAATTTCTCCTATGTTTCCGAGCGCAACCACGGACCAAACTACCTGTTGCTCGGCGACGCCTACGCCTTCATCGACCCCGTTTTTTCATCCGGGGTGTTGCTGGCGATGAACAGCGGCGTCATCGGCGCTGACGCCATCGACACTTGCCTGCAACGACCCGCCGAAGCGAGCGCCGCTCTGGAACGTTTCGACAAACTGATGAAACATGGCCCGAACGAATTCTCATGGTTCATCTATCGGGTCACCAATCCGATCATGCGCGACTTCCTGATGCACCCGAAAAACATATTCCGCGTAAAGGAAGCGGTGCTGTCGGTCCTGGCCGGGGATATTTTTGGAAATACCCCGATCTGGCGGTCGATCTGGATATTCAAGGCGCTTTACTACGCAGCCAATGCAATTCAGCCGAAACGCGCCTTCATGGCCTGGAAACGCCGGCGCTTCAACATCCGTCGGCATGACGATGCGATGATGAACGCCGTCTAGCAAACTACAACAGTTGGCACTAGTGAAACTCCGTTTTTCCCCAGACCTACAGGTTCGCGGTCAATCGCCCGACCCTGCCTGTCCGGCATCTCACGTACTGGGTGGTGCTTGGCTCGGTGACTTGCCAGCAGCAGGGCCTCGCGAGTGGCCATCGCAGGCCATCCCGGCCCGACTCCTCGGTGCTGCGCGGGAAAGCGTCGGAGAAGCCTGGGTCTGTGATAACCCCTGCGCCGCCGGTACTTCTGAGGGTATCAATTGGCGGCGGACCGACGGGTTGCTGTACGGCGTTCTGGAACTGGATGAAAGCGATTTTTCGGCTTTATCTGCGGGTTCACCGCTGCAAGCGACCACTCGGGAAGCGTACCGCCGCATTTTCCGCCTGCTCGAGGAACAACGCCTGCCTAACCTGTGGCGGGCATGGAATTTCCTGGCTGATATAAACCGTGAAACGAATGGCCTGGAGCGTTATCGGCAATTCAACATCGGGCGCCAGGAAGCCTTTCTCGAATTCAGGCACGGCGCAACCGGCAACGTCCCCACGGCTTGCGCCATCGGCCTGGCTGGAGGGCCGCTACGCGTTGCTTTCATGGCCGGGAGCGAGCCGGCTGAGCCGATCGAGAACCCCAGGCAAATCAGCGCCTACAATTATCCGGCCGAATACGGGCCAAGCAGCCCGACCTTCGCGCGTGCGGCACTGGTTCGACTGCCCGAACAGGAATTCCTGTTTATATCCGGAACTGCGAGCATACTTGGGCATCGCACCGTTCACCCGGGAGACGTCGCCAACCAGACACGCGAATCACTTGCCAATATCGCCGCGGTGGTTACCGAGGCCAACAGGCTGAGCCGCTCGGGTGACTACACTCTCGACGAGTTGGCCTATCGCGTCTACCTTCGCCACGCCGACCATTTCGCATCCGTCCGCGAGACGCTGGCGCCCAACTTGAGTGCTAAAACTCCGATCACCTACATTCAA
>JBFZCS010000215.1:0-5087 GCA_041307825.1 Azonexaceae bacterium | reverse complement strand
GAAGTTGCATGGCCATGTCCTTGAAGGCCAGGGTCGGGCCGTTGGACAGTTCCTGCGTGTACAGGCCGTCTTCCAGCTTGGTCAGCGGCGTGATCTGGGCCGCGTCACCGCCATTGCGGGTGTGGCAATAGACCTCGGCGGAATAGGTTTTGGCGACCAGCGCCTTGAGGTCGGCCGGCGGAAAGTCCGTGATGAATTTGGAGAGGATTTCATGGGCGAGGTCGGCATACGACAGCTTTCGCCAGGCATCGAGCTCGGCACGGCTGATCTGCGGGTAGCTTTCCGGCAGATAGAGGCCGCCATCCGGGGCCAGGCCACCGAGCAAAATGTCGCAGAAGGACTGGGGCGCGGCATGACCGCGGGTCGAAAGATAGCGCATGGCGAAACCTGAAAGGCGAAAAACCGTGATTTTACCGCGTCGACCGTGACACGCGCACGGCTTGCAGCAAGCCGCCAACGAACAGGAACAGTCCGCCGACCACCAGCGGCCCGGCCAAGCCATTGAAACCAGCCAGCAGGGCGAGCGCCGCCGCGAAAAACAGGGCCGCCCGCCAGCCGCCGGTGGCGGCCAGTTTCTGGCGCATGATCTGGCGCGCCGGAACGGTCGGCCCCGGCCAGCGCCAGACCGGCAGCAACTGGCTGAGCGTCCCGCTGACCAGCGGCAACAGAAACCCGGTGCCCCAGACGAGCAGGATGGTTCGCCCCGGCAGCAACGCTACCCCGTGCGCCATGCCCGCCACCAGGGTCAGCAGCAAACCGGCAACGGCACCCAGCAAGGAGCAGGCGACCCCGTCGGCCAGCAGCACCCGCAACCCGAACTGGCGGCGCCACTGACCAATCAGACAGCACGCCGCGACCACCACAAAGTACGTGCCGACCACCGCCAGCGGCCAAAACACGGCTGCGCCGATCGCCATCGCCAGCGCGCCGCCGACCACCCGCTGCCAGCGCTGGCGTAACCAGTAGGCCGCTTGCGGGTCGGCACGGCCGAGTACGGTCGGCAGCAACACCGGCAGTGTGCCGAGCGCGGCGAGACCCACCAGCCCGAGGACATTGAGGTGCAGGTGAAAAAGGCGCAGAACCTGCTCATGTTCCGGCCACAATGGAATCGCCACAATCGCCACCAGCGCCAGCAGCAGGCAGCCGAGCGAGGCGCCATACCAGCGCCAGCCGGGATGCGGCGAGCCAAGCGCGTCAAGTGCCCGGACGACGACCCAGCTGAGCAAAATGGCCGCCAAAACGAGGTCGACCGCGGCAGCCGCTGGCAATAGCCAGTAGGGTAGCCAGCCCTGCATGGCGGTGGCGGCGACGATGCCAACCAGTTGCGCGACACCAGGCAGGCGGGCAATCCACCACCCGGGGTCGCCGCTTCGGGTCAGGACTGGCACGAAATGACTGATCGCCGCGAAAATCAGCGGCACGATGCCGACCGCGAAGGCCAGATGCGCCACCGCCAGCGGCGAGCCAACTCCGGAGAGCGCCAGGATGGCGCTGCCCAGCAAGGCAAGAAGGGTCAGGCTCGCGGTCTGCAGCAATCAGCTGACGACGGCGAAGTCGATGACGATGGCGCCCGGCTCGCGCTGCTTGTACTCGATGCTCAAGCGTTCACCATAACGGGCCTGCAGCTGGGCAAGCAGCGGCAGCGGGTCGTGATCATTGCAGAAGCGCATGGTTTCGCCAGGCTGCAGCGCGTCCAGTGCACCGAAGATGGCGGCATGGCGGAAACGCTTGGCGATGCCGCGTGCATCGAAGGGATAAAGGGCTTCCGGGGTGGTGTGATTGCAGACATGAATGGCTTGCATGGTAACTCCTGAGGGCTCGCGAACGGGAGAGCGGATTCTGCTGTGCCCGATGCGAACTTTCCTTGATCCATCTCGGCAAGCCCCTACAAAAACGGGGGCCAAGGCCCCCGTTCGCAGACGCCGTCGCAGAATCGCTATTGCAGTTCTTCCAGACGAATGCGCTTGACCTTGCCCTTCTGGGCCGCAAGGCCTTCGATCTTTGCAATCGCGGCATCGGCGGCGCTTTCCTTGCAGACGTGGGTGAGGATGATGATGTCGGTCTCGCCCTCGCCTTCTGCCGGTTCACGCTGCAGCATGGCGTCGATCGAGATGCCCTGATCGGCCAGGATGCGGGTCACATCGGCCAGCACGCCCGGCTTGTCTTCGACACGCAGGCGCAGGTAATACCCGGTTTCAACTTCGCTCATCGGCAGTATCGGCAGCGCAGACATCGAGTCGGGCTGGAACGCCAAATGCGGCACGCGGTGGGCGGCATCGGCGGTGGCCAGGCGGGTGACGTCGACCAGGTCGGCGATGACAGCCGAAGCAGTCGGCTCGGCGCCAGCGCCCTTGCCATAGTAGAGGGTGGTGCCGACGGCGTCGCCCTTGACCATGACGGCGTTCATCGCACCTTCGACATTGGCCAGCAGGCGCTTGGCCGGGATCAGCGTCGGATGGACGCGCAGTTCGATACCTTTCTCGCGACGCTTGGCGATGCCGAGCAGCTTGATGCGGTAGCCGAGTTGTTCGGCATATTTGATGTCGGAGGCTTCCAGCTTGGTGATGCCTTCGATGTAAGCCTTGTCGAACTGGACCGGAATGCCGTAGGCGATGGAGGCAATCAGCGTCGCCTTGTGCGCGGCATCGACGCCTTCGATGTCGAAGGTCGGATCGGCTTCGGCGTAACCGAGGCGCTGCGCTTCCTTCAGCACCTCGTCGAATGACAGGCCCTTGTCGCGCATTTCGGACAGGATGAAATTGGTCGTGCCGTTGATGATGCCGGCCACCCATTCGATGCGGTTGGCGGTCAGGCCCTCGCGCAGCGCCTTGATGATCGGGATGCCGCCGGCAACTGCCGCTTCGAAAGCGACCATGACGCCCTTCTGCTGGGCGGCGGTGAAAATCTCGGTGCCATGCACGGCGAGCAGCGCCTTGTTGGCGGTAACGACATGCTTGCCGTTGGCGATCGACTGCATGACGACTTCCTTGGCCACGCCGTAGCCACCGATCAGTTCGATGATGATGTCGATTTCCGGGTCATTGACCAGCGAGAAGGCATCGTCGGTCACACGAGCAGCGCCACCGGTTATCTGCTTCGCCAGTTCGACGTTCTTGTCGGCCACGGCCGTGATGCGAATCGGGCGACCGGCGCGACGGGTAATTTCTTCCGCATTGCGCTTGAGAACGGTCCAGGTGCCACCGCCGACGGTGCCGATGCCGATAAGGCCAACATTGATGGGTTTCATGGTCTGTGCTTACTTTGCTTGGTTGGTGTTGTGACGTTTGCGATAGTTTTCGAGGAAACGGGCAATGCGGGCGATCGCCTCGCGCAGGTCGTCCTCGTGCGGCAGGAAGACCAGACGGAAGTGATCCGGCTCCGGCCAGTTGAAGCCGGTACCCTGAACCAGCAAGACCTTCTCCTCCTGCAACAGTTCGCTGATGAAGGCCTGGTCGTTCTTGATCGGATAAACCTTCGGGTCGAGGCGCGGGAACATGTAGAGCGCTGCCTTGGGCTTGACGCAGGTGACCCCGGGAATGGCCGTGATCAGATCGTAGGCAATGTCGCGCTGGCGCTTGAGACGGCCACTGTCGGCGACCAGGTCGTCGATGCTCTGGTAGCCGCCGAGTGCCGTCTGGATACCGTGCTGGCCGGGCGCGTTGGCGCACAGGCGCATCGAGGCCAGCATCTCGAGGCCTTCGATATAGTCCCCGGCATGGCGCTTGTCGCCGGACACCACCATCCAGCCGGCACGATAGCCGCAGGAACGGTAGTTCTTGGACAGGCCGTTGAAGGTGATGGTCAGCACATCATCCGACAAGGCGGCGATCGAAGTATGCCGGGCGCCATCGTAGAGCACCTTGTCGTAAACCTCGTCGGCATAAATGATCAGATGATGCTGCCGGGCGATGTCGATAATCTCGTGCAACAGATCGTCCGGATACAGTGCCCCGGTCGGATTGTTGGGGTTAATGATGACGATGGCCCGCGTCTTGGGTGTGATCTTGCTGCGAATATCGTCGAGATCCGGCAGCCAGCCCTTGCTCTCGTCGCACAGGTAGTGCTTCGGCGTGCCGCCGGACAGACTGATCGCTGCCGTCCACAACGGGTAATCCGGCGCCGGCACCAGCACCTCGTCGCCGACGTCGAGCAGGCCATTCATCGCCATGACGATCAGTTCCGAGACTCCGTTGCCGACGAAGATGTCGTCAAGCGTCACGCCCTTGATGCCCTTCTGCTGGGTGTAATGCATGATCGCCTTGCGCGCCGCGAAGATGCCCTTGGAATCCGTGTAGCCGGCCGCGTTGGGCAGGTTGCGGATGATGTCCTGCTGGATTTCCTCGGGCGAATCGAAGCCGAACGCGGCCAGGTTGCCGATATTCAGTTTGATGATCTTGTGCCCCTCTTCCTCCATCTGCCTGGCCTTCTGCAGCACGGGGCCGCGAATGTCGTAGCAGACGTTGGCGAGTTTGGCGGACTTCTTGACGTGTTTCATGGGAATCTTCCGGCTTGGCGGCTCATGGCCTGCAAAGGCCAAAGGTATAATCCTACTTTATCGCATGGTGCACCGCAATTTCGGCGGACTTTTCGGACAGATACCCCTTCCCATAAAACCAGAGGCTGGCACCCGTGAAACTTCATCTCTCCAACCCGGCCGGACTCAACTTGTTCACCGCCTACGGCGACGGCTATGTTGCGGTCAACAAGGAAAAACATGCAATAAACCTGATCGTGCTGCCGGAATCGATCATTTTTGAGTGGTCGGCCGCGACACCGTCAACATTGGCCGAAGGCGACATGCAGAAACTGCTCGATCTGGGCAGCGAAATCATTCTGCTCGGCACCGGCCGCCGCCAGCGCTTCCCGCCCGGCGCCCTGATGCGCCCCTTCGCGCCGGCCGGGATCGGTCTGGAAATCATGGACTTGCAGGCCGCCTGCCGGACCTACAACATTCTCGCCGCCGAGGGTCGCAAGGTGGCCGCTGCCCTGCTCTTCGACTGATCAGCTACGCCCGTAGGTATCGTCGAAACGGACGATATCGTCCTCGCCGAGATAACTGCCCGATTGCACCTCGATCATTTCGAGCG
>JBFZCS010000214.1:0-5865 GCA_041307825.1 Azonexaceae bacterium | reverse complement strand
GTTGTGGTTCTGGCGCGCGACGACGAACAGCGATGGTTTCAGCTCGGCCGCGGTGACCGCGATGGACAGGTTGTTCACGTCGTTGTCGCTGCCGGCGATGATGCCGGTGGAACGCTCGATGCCGGCTTGGCGCAGGGTATGCGCTTCGGTGCCATGGCCGTTGAGCGAATTGGCCAGTTGCTCGGGGTTGCACTCCGGGTCGATGATGGTCAGTTCGATTCCGGCGGGCCTGAGGTGGTCGGCGAGGAAATGTCCGAAACGGCCGTAGCCGCAGAGAATCCAGTGTCCGCGCGGCGGCCGGTGGGGCTCGGGGAGCGGGGTTTCCGGCAGCGCGGTCAGCAGTTCGATGAGGCGGAAGCGTTCCGGCGCGGCGACGGCGAGCGCCAGGTGTTCGGCAAAGCGCGCGTACGGGTTGATGATGTGATCGGTGCCGAACGAGGCCATGTTGGCCGTCACCGACGGCGTGCGGCCGCGGGCGATTACCGCCAGCGACGGGTTGAGCAGGCGGACAGCGATGGCGACGGCGAGGTTGGCCTCCTCGTCATTGGTCACCGCCAGAACGGCGCGGCACTTCGGATGCGTGAGTCCGGCCAGCAGCAGATTGTCCGGATTGCTCGCATCGGCCGCCAGCGCCGGGGTGTCGGTCTTGAAATCCTGGAGGTCGAGTTCCTGCACGCGCAATTCGTTCTTCTCGATAACGACGAAGGCGTGGCCGGTGCGGTCTAGGGTCTGGCAGATCAGGTTGCCGGTTTCGCCGCAGCCGCAGATCAGATAGAAGGGTTCCTTGAGCTGGCGAACGCGGCGGTTGAAGCGGTTGACCGTCAGCGTGTTCTGGAAGCCCTTGTCCTGCAGCAGCGCGATCAGCGTGACGATCGAATATGACCAGCCGACCACGGTCAGATAGATGCTGATCGTGACCCACATCCGCTGGGCATCGGAAAACGCCGCGGGAATCTCGCCGAAGCCGATGGTCGTCGCCGTATAGCTGACGAAATAGAAGGCGTGGAAGAAGCTGAGCGGCGGGGCAGCCTTGCCGTCGGCGTCGATGCCGGGAACCAGCGTCAGGCCGAAAACCGATATCGCGTAGATGACGATCACGACGATGATCGGCACCCGCATGCGCCGCAGGACGAGGAAGAAGGCGCTGTTCACGCGCGGCTCCTGGTGCCAGCCTCTGCTTTCATGGTGCTAGCGGCGGAGCATCACGGTTTCGATGATGAGGATGATGACCGAGACGATGTTGGCGAACAGCGCGCCGCCGGACAGCGAGACGACGCTTGACGTGACCGATGGCGTCATGCCCTCGCCGGTGACATGCACCGCGACCGCCCAGGTGATGGCGGCGGCGATCAGCTGCAGGTCGGCGACCAGGCTGGTGGACAGGTGGATGGCGCCGATCTGCGTGCGGTCGCCGAACTTGAGTGCCGTGGCGATCAGGCTGACGACCAGGGCGGCCGCCAGTTCATAAATGTGGTGCAGTTCCGGACGATCGATGTCGCCGATGAAGAAGCCGAAGTTGAGGGTGGCCGCCAGAACGATGAAGAAGCCGAAGATTACTTTTTCGAGATTCACGATTGCCCCCTGAGTTCGTTCGCTGCCGGGTCAGCGGTTCTCGACCGGCGCCGGCTGTTCGCCGGCCTGCCTGGCGCCGCCGGGCGGCGTGTCGAGGCGCTTGATCTCGGCGTCGCCGAACACTTCGAACAGATTGACGACCTTGCGCACGCCATCAGTCCTGCTGGCGATGGTGACGGCAAGCTTGGACTCGCGCTCGCTGACGATGCCCATCAGATACGTGATGCCCGCTTCCGTGACGACCTTGATGTGGGTGGCCGACAGATATTTCTCGTCGACCAGGCGGCCCTTGACCTTCGACGTGATGTAGCTGTCGTTGCTGCGGGTCGACAGCGAGGAGGCGGGTCCGATCGCAACTTCATTGAAGACTTCCTTGACGCCGGCGACCTTGGCCGCCTGCTCGCCGATCGCCGCCTTCGCTTCTTCGCTCGGGACTTCGCCGGTGATCATCAGGCGCCGGTTGAACGAGGTGAAGTTGAGATGGGAGGCAGCGGCAAAACGCTCGGGAACGCTGCGTGCCGCCTTCCATTCGATGCTCTCGTCTTCGGTCTGGACGGTTGTCGGGCGGCGGTCCTGATAGGACATCACGCCGACCGCGGCGCCAGTGGCGATGACCGCCGGCACGCAACCCTGGAGCAGCGGCAGCGCGGTGACGAGCAAGGCTGCGGCAATGGTCAGTTTGGTTTTTTGCATCATTCGACTCCCAGAAGCAGTGCATCGATCCCATCGCACAGGCAGTGGATGGCGACCAAATGGGTTTCCTGAATGCGTGCCGTGCGCTCGGCCGGTACGCAGAGGTGAATATCGTCGTCGCTCAGCATTTCGCCGATCTGGCCGCCGCCTCTGCCGGTCAGCGCGACGACGCGCATGTCGGCTTCGTGCGCGGCGCGGATCGCCTCGATCACGTTGCCCGAGTTGCCGGAGGTCGAGATGGCCAGCAGCACGTCGCCGGCATGACCGAGGCCGCGCACCTGGCGGGCGAAAATCTGGTTGAACGAGTAGTCGTTGCCGACCGAGGTCAGGATCGAACTGTCGGTGGTCAGCGCGATGGCCGCGAGTTCCTGGCGCTCGGCCTCGAAACGGCCGATCAGTTCGGCGGCGAAATGCTGGGAATCCGCGGCGGAACCGCCGTTGCCGCAGGCGAGCAGCTTGCCGCCATTGACCAGGCAATGCGTCATCGTTTCGATGGCGGCAGCGATCGGCGCCGCCATCGCCTCGACCGCGTCGAGCTTGGTTTGGGCGCTATCCTCGAAATGTCTGGCGACGCGGGCGATCAGATCCATGTCTTTCATTGGCTTGGAGCAAGTAACCCGACAATTCTACATCACAGCTCGGCGTAGACCTCGAAGCGGACCCGCAGCCACGGATCGGGATGCTCGGTCAGCTTCGCGATGCGCGCCACCAGCCTGTCGCCCTGATCCATCGCCGCCGCGACCGCGCGGTTTTCGGCGCGCGGCACGTAGCCGAGCTTGTGACCGCGCCATTCGACGCGGATGGCGTGCTTGTCGTGGCGGTTGTCCGGTTCGCGGATCAGGTCGAGATGGTCGCCGACCTGCATCGCCTGCCACTGCTCGCCGACGGCGTAATACTGGCTGCCGGCCAGCGGCGAACTCTGGACCAGGATGCGGATGCTCTCCGCCTGCGCCGCGCCCAGCCACAGGGCCAGGCTAATCGTCAGCAGCAAACGCATTGGGAATCCATTCCAGTTGCTCGCCGTCGATCAGCACGCAGTCGAAGCGGCAGTCGCAATCCGCCTTGCCGGCCAGGTAATGGCGCGCCGCGAGAACGATGCGCCGGCGCTTGCCGGCAGTGATGCTGGCAGCGGCGCCACCGAAATCGGCGCGGCTGCGCAGGCGCACCTCGACGAAAACCAGCGTCCTGCCAGCGCGGCAGATCAGGTCGATCTCGCCGCCACGGATGCGGAAATTGCGCTCGACGACGCGCAGACCGCGGCTTTCCAGATGGTGTGCCGCCCGTTCCTCGGCTTCGCGGCCGCGCGTCGTGGTGGTATCGTTGGTCTTTGCCTGCATGGCCGGAAATGACTGAAGAGTGATGGAAGACGCCGCTGCATTGTATGTCGTCCCGACGCCGCTCGGGAACCTCGCCGACCTGACCCGGCGCGCCGAGGAAATCCTGCGCGCCGTGCCTTGGGTCGCTGCCGAAGACACCCGCCATAGCGGCCCCTTGCTCAAGCAGATCGGCTCGTCGGCGCGCACGCTGCCCGCGCACCGGCACAACGAGCACGAAGCCGCCGCCCGCATTCTCGAAAAGCTGCAGGGCGGCGAATCCGTGGCGCTGATTTCCGATGCCGGCACGCCCGGCATTTCCGATCCTGGTGCGCGCATCGTCGCTGCCGTGCGCGCCGCCGGCTGCAGGGTCGTGCCCTTGCCCGGCCCGTCCGCTGTGACCACGGCGCTCTCCGCATCCGGACTGCTCGACGAACATTTCCTGTTCTACGGATTCCTGCCGAACAAGGGCGGTCAGCGCCGCCAGGCCATCGAGGAATTGCGCGACTATCCCTGCGCGCTGGTCTTCTACGAAGCCCCGCATCGCATTCTGGAAGCCGTCGCCGACCTCGCTGCCGTGCTCGGCGAGCGCACGCTGGTCATTGCCCGCGAACTGACCAAGCTGTTCGAATCCATCCATTCCGGGCCGTTGACCGCAGCACTCGCCTGGTTGAAGGAAGATTCCAATCGCCAGCGCGGCGAATTCGTGCTGCTGGTCTCCGGTGCCCCGGCCGGAAATGACGGCGGCGAGGGCGAGCGGGTGCTCAAGCTGCTGCTGGCCGAAGGCCTGCCGGTCAAGCAGGCGGCGAAGCTGGCCGCGGCGATTACCGGCGCAGCGAAGAATATGCTTTACGAGCGGGCGCTGGCGCTAAAAAACTGAGAATCGTCCTTGATATTCATTCGTGCATCGATCGATATTTGGGTCTGTTGGGCCGACCGTCTCTGTCCGGCCAGAAGCGGTACTTCCTCGATCAGCCAAGCACGCCAGGAGTCAGCCGGAAGTGGGCAAACGTGGCGTGATTCCATTTCGCTAGTCCGACGGAACGAGCACACGTCGAAGGAAGGCGCCAGGGTCAGATTGCTGCTGGTAATGCTTATAGGACTTGACTGCAAAGTAATGTGGATTGATGGCGTAGTAGATTTCCGTGATCTCGGTGAGGTGCTGGAACGGTTCTAGGTTGCGATACCGGATCAACAATTCGCCAAGCTCTTCCGTTGGCAAACTGGCTAGTTGAGCCACTGCCGCGACATACTCGTGAATGGCTCGCGACGGGCAGGCCTTGCCGCATCCAGCATGGATAGCGGCATGGGCGAGTTCATGGACGATGTAACTTCGCCAGTGGGTGCGTGTAACTATCCGGCCGAGCCCTTGTTCGTTCGCTTCGGTTGCCTTGACCGCAGCGCGATAGGCCAGGATCCGTATTGCGTTTTTCTGGGCATCATAGTTGCCCGTTTCATGCGCGGCCAGCAGCGACGTATGTTGGACCTCCATCAGCTCTATCGATACACCCTCTGGTATTGAAAGCCCCAAAGACACAAAAAAGCGGGCTGCAGATTTCACTGCCTCGCAGCCATCCAAAACGTCCTGCGGTTCTGTACCGTGAATGACGACACTGCGGTCCTCGCACTGCAATTCCTTGGCCGAAATGCTGCCAGACAGGCAAGCCAGAAAAATTGCGGCAGCTAACACCAAGGTTCGGATCATGATCTTGGCCTGCCTCCCGATTGCCAGAATTGTATAGGGAGGGAGCATAGGCTATAAAGATAAGATGGGTGGGTAGGTTATGTCGATTAACAAGAGGAGGTGTTATGAAAGCGACTAATTGGATTGCGTTGGTGGTTGCCTCGGCTCTGTCAGTGCCTGTCTGTGGTGCAGACAAATTCGATATCGGCAAGATGGAATACGATCAGAGCTGTGCCACCTGCCATGGGTTGAATGGCAAAGGAAAAGGATCTTTCGCCGAAGCCATGCAATTGACCGTGCCGGACATCACGACTCTTGCCAAGCGGAACGGTGGCGTTTTTCCTGTCACGCGCGTCTATAACGTGATCGATGGTCGAGAGGAAGTCAAAGCTCATGGGTCGCGTGCCATGCCGATCTGGGGTACGCACTATTCGGTCAGTGCCGCACCGAGGTACGACGATTATGCCTACAACCCCGAAGCGGCTGTCCGGGGTCGGATCCTTGCGTTGATCGACTACCTCTATCGACTACAGGCCAAATAGCGTCCATTTCGGGACAAGTGCCGGCAGTCACTGCTATAACTCGACGGGCGGCTTAGGGTCG
>JBFZCS010000213.1:0-3040 GCA_041307825.1 Azonexaceae bacterium | reverse complement strand
GCCCGTGGCTGAAACGAAAAGGCCGTGTCACTGACACGGCCCCTTTAGTAGTTAAATGCAATTATAGCACTTCGGCCGCATGGTCGGCCAAGCGGGAGCGTTCGCCGCGTTGTAACGTTATGTGACCGGAGTGCGGCCAGCCCTTGAAGCGGTCGACCACGTAGGTCAGGCCGGAACTGCCTTCGGTCAGGTAGGGGGTATCGATCTGCGCGATGTTGCCCAGACAGACCACCTTGGTGCCCGGGCCGGCGCGCGTGACCAGAGTTTTCATCTGCTTCGGCGTCAGGTTCTGCGCTTCGTCGATGATCAGATACTTCTTCAGGAAGGTGCGGCCGCGCATGAAGTTGAGCGACTTCACCTTGATCCGCGAACGAATGATGTCGTGGGTGGCCGCCTTGCCCCACTCGCCGCCGTAGGGGCCGCTGCCTTCGTCGATATGGGTGAGAACGTCGAGATTGTCCTCGAGCGCCCCCATCCACGGCGCCATCTTTTCTTCCTCGGTACCGGGCAGGAAACCGATGTCTTCGCCGACCGGGACCGTGACGCGGGTCATGATGATTTCGACGAACTGCTTGCTTTCGAGCACCTGCGTCAGGCCGGCGGCCAGGGTCAGCAGCGTCTTGCCGGTCCCGGCCTGGCCGAGCAGGGTGACGAAATCGATTTCCGGGTTCAGCAGCAGATTCAGCGCGAAGTTCTGCTCGCGATTGCGCGCGGTGATGCCCCACACGGCATTCTTCGGATGGGTGTAATCGATCAGCGTTTCCAGGACGGCCGTCTTGCCGGCTACCTCCTTGACGATGGCGGAGAAGCCGTCGCTTTCCAGCCAGACGAACTCATTGACCAGCAGTTGCGGGCAGAGCGGTCCGGTCACCTTGTAATAGGTTCTGGTTTCCTTCTTCCACGATTCCATGCCCTTGCCGTGCTTGCTCCAGAAATTTTCGGGCAGGGCACGGGTGCCGGTGTAGAGGATGTCGGTATCCTCGAGCACCTTGTCGTTGAAGTAATCCTCGGCCAGCAGGTTGAGCGCCCGCGACTTGATGCGCATGTTGATGTCTTTCGACACCAGGATGACCGGGCGCTTGGGGAATTTCTTCTGCAAATGGATGACGACCGACAGGATCTGATTGTCGACCTTCGAGGTTGGCAGGCCCTGCGGCAGTTCGGCGCTGATCGCCTCGGTCTGCAGGTAGAGACGGCCGCTCGCCAGCTTGGCCGACGGGCCGTAGAGATCGATGCCCTCGTCGATGTCGACACCATCGTGCGCCAGCATTTCGTCCAGTGTGCGCGAGGCCTGGCGAGCGTTGCGGGCGATTTCAGACATGCCTTTCTTGTTGTTGTCGAGTTCTTCCAGCGTCATGATCGGCAGGAAAATGTCGTGTTCCTCGAAACGGTACAGGCAACTCGGGTCATGCATCAAGACGTTGGTGTCGAGAACGAAGATCTTGGTCACGGCGGATTTCCTGGCGGCGGGCTTGCGCGGCATGTAATGGGCCTTTGTCGAGGTTAGAGGGTGCTGACGAAATCGAGGACTTCCCGGGCGTGGTCGGGTACTTTTACCCCGCGCCACTCGCGGCGCAGTATGCCGCTGCGGTCGATGACGAAGGTGCTGCGTTCGATGCCCCGGACCTGTTTCCCGTACATATTCTTCATTTTCATGACAGCGAACAGGTTGCAGACGGTTTCGTCGGCATCGGCGCCGAGTTCGAAAGGCAAAGCCTGCTTGGCCTTGAAGTTTTCGTGCGATTTCACGCTGTCCCGGGAAATGCCGAGAATTACGGCGTCGACCGCAACAAAGCGGTCGTAGAGGTCGCGAAACTGCTGCGCTTCAGTGGTGCAGCCGGGCGTGCTGTCCTTGGGGTAGAAGTAGATGATGACGACCTTGCCGGCCTGCGCCGCCAGGTTGAACTGCTGGCCGCCGGTGGCCGGCAGCGTGAAGTCGGGGATTTTCGTGTCGAGCATGAGTTTGCCTTCCAGTTGCTGTTTATTGGGCATTGTCGGCAATGGGCAGGGATGTGGTCAAGTTGTTACACTTCACCCCATGCCGAAAATCCTGATTCAACTTGCGTTCATCGCCCTGCTGGCCGGTTGCGGCCAGGCATGGAACGATCCGTATCCGGCGGCCGATGCCGAGCACAATGTTCTCTACGCCGCCTTTACCGACCGGCCCAAGCATCTCGACCCGGCGCAGTCCTACACCGAGGACGAGATCACCTTTACCGGCCAGATCTACGAGCCGCCGCTGCAGTACCACTACCTGAAGCGGCCGTACACGCTGATTCCCGCCACTCTGGAGCAGGTGCCGCAGCCTCGCTTCTTCGGTGCTCAGGGCCGGGAGCTGGCGGCCGATACGCCGCTCGACGCGATTGCCGAGAGCGTCTATGAATTGCGCCTGAAGCCTAGCATCCGCTATCAGCCGCACCCGGCCTTTGCGACCGACGAGCGCGGTCAACCGCTTTATCTGGGCAAAAACGTGGCCGAGGGGCGGCAGAAGATTGCCGATTTTCCGCAGACGGGCACGCGCGAGCTGACTGCCGACGACTACATCTACCAGATGAAGCGGCTCGCCCATCCGCGTCTGCACTCGCCTATCTTCGGCATGATGGCCGACAAGATCGTCGGTCTCAAGGAGCTCGGCGAGGCGTTGCAGAACGCCGCAAGAGAGGTGCCAGCGGGCGACTGGATCGATCTCGACGCCTATCCGCTGGCGGGGGTCGAAAAGGTCGATTCCCACACCTGGCGCATTCGCATCAAGGGCAAATACCCGCAGTTCCTCTTCTGGCTGGCGATGCCGTTCTTCGCTCCGGTGCCGCGTGAGGTGGACCGCTTCTATACCCAGCCCGGCATGGCGGCCAAGAACCTTACACTTGACTGGTGGCCGGTCGGCACCGGGCCGTTCATGCTCAGCGAAAACGATCCGAACCGGCGCATGGTGCTCGCGCGCAACCCCAATTTCGGCGGCCGCCAGACCTATCCCTGCGAAGGCGAGGACGGCGACCGCGCGGCCGGCCTGCTGGACGATTGCGGCAAGCCCCTGCCCCTC
>JBFZCS010000212.1:0-6299 GCA_041307825.1 Azonexaceae bacterium | reverse complement strand
CCAAAATCTCGGCGCCCACGTTGCCGCGCTGGGGATGCGCTTCTACGACGGGCAGCAGTTCCCGGCTGGTTATCGCGGCCAAATATTCATCGCCGAGCACGGCTCGTGGAACCGTTCGAAGAAATCCGGCTACCGGGTGACGCTGGTACGGCTGAACGGCAATCGCGCCGTCTCGTACGAGCCTTTTGCGACGGGCTGGCTGCAAGGCGAAGCCGCCTGGGGCCGGCCGGCGGACGTGCTGGTGCTGCCGGATGGATCGCTGCTGGTTTCCGACGACCACGCCGGGGCGATCTACCGCATTACGTACTCGCAAGCACGCCGCCCTTGAGCGATCGGCAATTCCTTGGTGTCGTCAAGCCGCCCTGCCACGCACCTTGTCGAAAATTTTGACGCCAAGCAGCGCCAAAATCCCGCCGGCAATCCCGAACAATACATTCAGCCCCAGCGAAACCACGCCGCCCAGCATGCCTGACGCTGCGGCGACCTGCGCGATGGCGTGATGCACGGGCGGAATGCCGTGCACCAGAATGCCGCCGCCGACCATGAACATTGCCGCGGTGCCGACCACCGCCAGCGCCTTCATCAGCTTCGGCGCCGCCAGCAACAGGCCCTTGCCGATTGCCCTGGACAGCGCGCCCGGCTTTTCCAGAAGATAGACGCCGAGATCGTCCATCTTGACGATGCCGGCGACGATGCCATAGACACCGACGGTCATGATCAGGCCGATGCCGGTCAGGACGGCGACCTGCGTGACAAAAGGCTTGTCGGCGACGGTACCCAGCGCAATGACGATGATCTCGGCGGAGAGCACGAAGTCGGTACGGATGGCCCCCTTGATCTTGTCGGCTTCGTAGACCGCCAGATCGACAGTTTCATCGGCCACCGCGGCAATCTCCTCGGCGTGGTGCGCCGCTTCCTCCTCGGCGCTGAGCAGCCACTTGTGGGCAAGCTTCTCGACGCCCTCGAAGCACAGATAGAGGCCACCGAGCATCAACAGCGGCGTGACCGCCCACGGAATGAAGGCGCTGATCGCCAACGCGGCGGGCACCAGGATGACCTTGTTCTTCAGCGAGCCGACCGCTACCGCCCAGACCACCGGCAATTCCCGTTCGGCGCGCACGCCGGAAACCTGCTGTGCGTTCAGCGCCAGATCGTCGCCGAGCACTCCGGCAGTCTTCTTGGCGGCAACCTTGGTCATGACGCTGACGTCGTCGAGCAGGGATGCAATATCGTCGAGTAGTGCGAGCAGGCTGGCACCGGCCATGAGCGTGTTTCCGTTCGGTTTGGTGTGTTCTTGGTCGGCAGTTGGGCAGTCTGGGTCGAAAAGCGCCGATAGGCGAAGGATAGCGCAAATGGCGCCATTGCTCACCGGCAAGGCTGTAGAATCCTCCCGCACCGGGGGTTGCGGTCGCCCCGGCTTTACGCCCTTTTTTCATGCCGCACCATGGTGTCCATGTTGGAAGCCTGAAGATGATGCTCAAAACCTGCCTGCCAGCCTGCGCGCTGTTCCTATACGCCGTCAGCGCCACCGCCCAGCCCCTGCCCAGACTGGGCGCGACCACCCACGACGTGACGGTTTCAGGCGTTTCCTCCGGCGGCTACATGGCGGTGCAGTTCCAGATTGCCTATTCGGGCATCGTGCGCGGTGCCGGTATCGTTGCCGGGGGGCCGTACTACTGCGCCCAGGGCTCGGTGCGGCGAGCCCTGAACAACTGCATGGCGGCTTCCGGCAGCGATTTCCCGCCGACCACCGGGGAAACGCTGAGGACGGTCAGTCAACTGGCTGCGGCCGGGCGCATCGATCCGCTCAATCACTTACAGGATGACCGCGTCTGGCTGCTGGCCGGCGGCAACGACAAGACCGTGACGCCACCGGTAATGGACGCGCTGGACGCGTTCTACCGTGCCACGCTGCCCGCCGCTGCCGTCAGCTTCGTCAAGGTGCCCGACGCGGGTCACGCCATGCTCTCGGTCGCCGATCCCAAGGCCAACGCCTGTTCGACGACCGAGCCGCCGTTCATCAACCGTTGCCAGGACATCGACGCCGCCGGCATGCTGCTGACCCATCTGCTCGGCCCCTTGCAGGCTCCGGCACCTTCGCCGCTTGGTGGAATGGTGGTTTTCGACCAGCGCCCGTTCATTGCCGGCCGGGCGATCGATGCCAGCCTCGCCAACGATGGCTACGCCTTCGTGCCGGCCAGTTGCCGCAACGGTGGCTGCAAGGTTCACGTCGCGTTTCACGGCTGCCTGCAGAACGCCGACGAGATCGGCCGCCGCTTTGTCGACGGCGCCGGCTACAACGGCTGGGCGGCCAGCAACCGCATCGTCGTCCTTTACCCGCAGACGGTGCGCCGTTACGGCCTGGCCTTGGGTTCGTTCCGCTGGCTGCTCAACCCGAAAGCCTGCTGGGACTGGTGGGGCTTCACCGGCGCCAACTACCACACTCGCGATGGCGTCCAGATGCGTGCCGTCCGGGCGATGATCGAAACCTTGGGAATGCCGCCGCAACCGGTACAATCCGCTCCGCCATCCACCGTAGGCGGCGCCAGCTACTGATTGCTCCGGTCGACGTCAAAAAACAACCCTATTTTCAAAGCGCATGACTGAATACTCCGCCGCCTCCATCCGCGTCCTGAAAGACCTTGAACCCGTCAAGGAACGTCCCGGGATGTACACTAGGACGACCTGCCCGACCCACATCATTCAGGAAGTCATCGACAACGCCGCCGACGAGGCGCTGGCCGGCTACGCCAAGAAAATTGGCGTCCTGGTCCGGGCCGACGGCGTCATCGAAGTCAGCGACAATGGCCGCGGCATCCCGGTCGAAATCCACCCGGAAGAAGGCCGGCCGGCGGTCGAGTTGGTCTTCTGCAAGCTGCACGCCGGCGGCAAGTTCAACAAGAAGGAAGCCGGCAACGCCTACCGTTTCTCCGGCGGCCTGCATGGGGTTGGCGTCTCGGTGACCAACGCGCTGTCAATCCGGCTCGAAGTCGAGATCAAGCGCGGCGGTGGCATCCACCACATCGCTTTCGGCGCCGGTTTCGTCACCGAGCCACTGAGCCGGATCGGCGATTGCGGCCAGCGCAACACCGGCACCACGGTGCGCATCCAGCCCGACCCCAAGTATTTCGATTCGCCAAAGATCAATCTGGCGCAACTGGAGCATCTGCTGCGTTCCAAGGCCGTGCTGATGCCGAATGTCACGGTCGACCTCGAAATCGAGGGCGAAACCAAAAAGTCCTGGTGCTACCAGAACGGCATGGCTGACTACCTCAACGAAATGATGCTCGGTACGCCGGTGGCGCCGATTTTCGTCGGCGAAAAATATGTCGACACGGCCAACGGTTTCGCCGTCGGCGAAGGCGCCACCTGGGCGCTGGCATGGTTCGAGGAAGGCGGCGGCAAGCCGGAATCCTACGTTAACCTGATCCCAACGCTCGACGGCGGCACCCATGAAGCAGGCCTCAAAGCAGGCGTCTTCGAAGCGATCAAGATTTTTGCCGAACACCACGCCATCCTGCCGGCGAAAGTGAAGCTGGCGCAAGAAGACGTCTGCGGCCGGATGACCTGGCTGCTTTCGGCCAAGGTCCTCGACCCGCAATTCCAGGGCCAGACCAAGGAAAAGCTGACCAGCCGCGACGCCTACAAGCTGGTCACTCAGATGGTGCGCGACCCGTTCGAGCTGTGGCTGAACAGCCACGCCGACTTCGGCAAGAAGATCGCCGAACTGGCCGTCAAGGCGGCGCAGAACCGCATGAAATCGACGCAGAAGGTCGAGAAGAAGAAGTCATCGGGCATCGCCACCCTGCCCGGCAAGCTGACCGACTGCGAATCGGACGACATTGCCCGCAACGAAGTCTTCCTGGTCGAGGGCGACTCGGCCGGCGGCTCGGCCAAGCAGGGCCGTGACAAGGAGACCCAGGCAGTGCTGCCCTTGCGCGGCAAGGTGCTCAACACCTGGGAAGTCGACCGCGACCAGCTATTCAAGAACAACGAAGTGCACGATATTTCGGTGGCCGTCGGCGTCGACCCCCACGGCATCGAGCAGATCGACACGGTCGATGTCACCGGCCTGCGCTATGGCCGAATCATCGTCATGTCCGACGCCGACGTCGACGGCTCGCACATCCAGGTCCTGCTGTTTACCCTCTTCCTGAAACATTTCCCTGCCCTGGTCGAGCGTGGCCACATCCACGTCGCCCAGCCGCCGCTGTTCCGTGTCGATGTCGAGGCGCGCGGCCATACGCGCAAGGTCTATTGCCTGGACGAAGCGGAAAAAGAACAGACCTTGCAAAAACTGTGCGACGAAGGCGTTTCCGAAAACAAGATCACCGTCTCCCGCTTCAAGGGCCTCGGCGAAATGAACCCGGACCAGCTCTGGGAAACCACGCTGTGCCCCGACACCCGCCGCCTCGTGCCCTTCCAGGCCAGCCGCGAAACGATCAAGGAAATGACCGCCACCTTCACGCTGCTTATGGGCAAGGGCGAAGCCGCCGGCCGCCGCGCCTGGATGGAAAAGGATGGCGGCCTGGTGGAAGCCGATGTCTGAGCCGGTTTTTGCCCGCCGGCGGTGGCTGTCCACGCCTCGCGTGAGGTCACGCTGGGTGGCGGCAATCGTTGTCCTGCTTGCCGGCTGCTCCATGCTACCGGGCAAGGCACCGGAGCCACCGCCTGTAACGACAGCGGTCCCGCCGCCCAAACCGAAGATCGGCCTGGCCCTCGGCGGCGGCGCGGCACGTGGCTTTGCCCACATCGGCGTCATCAAGGTGCTCGAATCGCATGGCATCGTTCCCGATTACGTGGTCGGCACCAGCGCCGGCGCGGTCGTCGGCTCGCTCTATGCGGCCGGATACGACCCGTTCGCCATGCAGAAGATCGCCCAGCAACTCGACGAGAAGATCTTCGCGGACTGGACATTGGGCGGGCGGGGCTTCCTCAAAGGTGAGGCATTGCAGGAATTCGTCAACCAGCAATTGCGCAATCGCCCGCTGGAAAAGCTCAACAAGCCCTTTGCCACCATCGCTACCGACCTAAACAGTGGCGAGCGGGTGGTCTTCCGCACCGGCGACAGCGGCCTGGCAGTACGTGCATCGGCGGCCGTGCCCGGTGTTTTCCAGCCAACCCGGGTGCGCGGAAAAACCTACGTCGATGGCGGGCTGGTCAGCCCGATCCCGGTACAGGCCGCGCGTGAAATGGGCGCCGACATCGTCATCGCCGTCGATATCTCGGACCGACCGGAAGGCCAGCCGGTCGACAGCCTGGCCGCGATCCTGTGGCAGACGACGACCATCATGGGCGGCATCATCGGCGCCAACGAGCTGAAGGGGGCCGATATCGTCATTCGCCCGAAGCTGCACTACGTCAAGTCCTGGGATTTCACCGCCCGTCATGACGCCATGCTCGAGGGCGAACGCGCCGCCCAGGCGGCGCTACCGGCGATCCGCCAAAAACTGGGACGCTGACGCCGCCCTACAAGTCGCCGGGCATCGCCCGCGGCAGCCGCGCCGGACGGCGCTGGTCGCGGCCTTCGAGGATCTCTTTGATGTAACGCAGCACCTGCTGATTGCCAAGGATGCTCATGTGATCCTCGTCGAAGCCGCGCAGCGCCCGCGCCTGAAGTTGGGCTTCCGGGCGCAACTGGCTGGCCAGCGGGATGACGCCGTCGCCGCTGGCGCTGCGCAGCGTCGCCGAATTGCGGAAACCGAAGACCAGGAAGTGCGTGACGCCGTCAGGCAACGGCTCGTCGAAGAGGCGCTTGATGAAGGTGCCGTCGGACGCCAGGCTTCGCCAGACGGGCATCACGACCGGCGCGTACTCGACGCCCAGACGTGCCGCCGAATCACCCCCGAAGGGCGCCGAGATCGAGATGAAGCGCCGCGCATAGTCGCAACCGTCGCTGCGCGCGCATTCGGCAAGGTATTCGCGGACGACGATGCCGCCCATGCTGTGGGCGACGATGTGGAGTTCGGCGAAGCCGAAGCGGTGACGCAGTTCGGCTAGCAGGCCGACGAGGCCATCGCCGAGGGCGCGGATGTCGAGGCCGGAGGGAAAGTTCATCAGCCACGGCTGGAAGCGGCGGCGGTCGAGCACGGCGATAACGTCATCGAGGTCGCGCGGGCTGCCGGCGATGCCGTGCACAAACAGCACGGGCGTCTTGTCCGCGGCGTAGGGTTCGAGGAAGTAGATGCCGGCGTAGCCTTCCTTCATGAAGCGGAGCGGCTGCCACATCCCCATCGCCGCAGCTTCGGGGGAGAAGCGCGCATCGTCGAGGCGCGCCGGCTTGCCGAGCTGGACGTCTA
>JBFZCS010000211.1:0-5127 GCA_041307825.1 Azonexaceae bacterium | reverse complement strand
AGACGGCCCATTTCTTCCATCTGGCGGCGATCTACGATCTGAGCGCGGATGCCGAAAGCCAGCTCCGGGTGAATGTCCAGGGCACGCGCAATACCGTGCAGTTCGCCGAGGCGATTGGCGCCAAACATTTTCACCTGTTCAGCTCGATTGCCTCGGCCGGACTCTTCGAAGGCCTGTTCCGCGAAGACATGTTCGAGGAAGCCGAAGGGCTGGAGCACCCGTATTTCCGGACCAAGCACGACTCGGAGGGAATTGTTCGCCGCGAGTGCAGCATTCCCTGGCGAATTTACCGGCCGGCACTGGTCGTCGGCGATTCGCGCACCGGCGAAATGGACAAGATCGACGGTCCCTACTACTTCTTCAAGCTGATCCAGAAATTACGCAAGATGCTGCCCACCTGGATGCCGACCATCGGTATCGAAGGTGGCCGGATCAACGTGGTGCCGGTGGATTTCGTGGTCAACGCGGTCGACCACATCGCCCACCTCAAGGGCGAGGACGGCAAGTGCTTCCACATCGTCGATCCGACCCCGATGCGCGTCGGCGACATGCTCAATACCTTTGCCCGCGCCGCGCACGCACCCGAGATGTCGATGCGGATCAATGCCGCGTTGTTCAGCTTCATTCCTTTCCATATACGCAAGGGCCTGATGGCGCTGACGCCGGTGCGGCGCATCCGCAATGCCGTGATGAAGGATCTCGGCCTGCCGGAGGACATGTTCCGCTTCGTCAATTATCCGACCCGCTTCGATTGTCGTGAAACCACGCGCGCGCTCAAGGGAACGGGGATTGCGGTGCCGTCGCTCGATAGCTATGCCTGGCGGTTGTGGGACTACTGGGAGCGCCATCTTGACCCCGACCTCTTCATTGACCGCAGCCTGCAGGGCCAGGTCAACGGCCGGGTCGTCGTGGTCACCGGGGCTTCTTCGGGTATCGGCAAGGCGACTGCGTGGAAACTGGCGGAGGCCGGCGCGCAGGTCATCACCATTGCCCGTAACCAGGAGCAACTCGACGAAGCGGCGAACGAGTTCGCGGCGGCCGGACTCAATCTGCATACCTACGTCGGTGACCTGGCCGACATGGCTTCGGCCGAGGCGGTGACGCAGCAGATCTTGGTCGAGCACGGGGTTGTCGATATCCTGATCAACAACGCCGGCCGTTCGATACGCCGCGCCATTGAGAACTCCTTCGACCGCTTCCACGATTTCGAGCGCACCATGCAGCTCAACTATTTTGGGGCCCTGAAGATCAGCATGGGTTTCCTGCCGAAGATGATCGAGCAGAAGCGCGGCCACATCATCAATATTTCGTCGATCGGCGTACTGACCAATGCTCCCCGCTTCTCGGCCTATGTCGCGTCGAAATCGGCGCTCGATGCGTGGACCCGTTGTGCGGCCTCCGAGTTTGCCGACCGCGGCATCCACTTCACGACGATCAACATGCCGCTGGTCAAAACCCCGATGATCGCCCCGACCAAGCTTTACGATCAGGTGCCGACGCTGACACCGGAAGAGGCCGCGGCGCTGATCTGCGATGCCATCATCCACAAGCCGGTGCGCGTGGCCACCCGCATGGGCATCACCGGCCAGGTTCTGCATGCGCTGGTGCCGCGCGTGGCGCAGATCATCATGAACACGACCTTCCGCATGTTCCCGGATTCGGATGCCGCGAAGAAGGATGGTAGTGCATTGCCGAACAAGCCGTCGGCTGATCAGGTGGCTTTCCAACAATTCATGCGCGGCATTCACTTCTGATGGGGACCGCACTCAAGGCAGGCGATCTGGCGCCCGATTTTACAGCGCCGGCAACCGATGGCAGCGTGTTGCGGCTGGCGGATTTTCGCGGGCGCAAGCTGGTCCTGTATTTTTATCCGATGGACGATACCCCGGGTTGTACAAAACAAGCCTGCAGCCTGCGCGATTCGAATGCCGAGATTGCCGCCAGAGGGGCGGCGATTCTTGGTGTTTCAGCCCAGGGCCCGGAATCACATCAGCGCTTCACGGAAAAATTCAGCCTCAACTTCCCGTTGCTGGCGGACACCGACCTGACGGTCGCCAAGGCTTACGGGGTCGCCGGGTCGGGTTTGGGCGGTCTGCTGCGCAGCGTCGTTGGGGTCAGCGAACGGGTGACCTTCATCATCGACGAAAAGGGGCAAATCAGTCATGTGATCGACGACCCGAACTGCCCCGATCACGGCGCGGAGGTCCTGGCCGCGCTTTGATGGTTGGTTAGCGACAGGCGGCAAGCACTTCCCTGGCGGTGCGCCGGGAGAAGAGCAGCGCCAAATGGCCGATGCCGTCCAGTTCGACGTCGAGCGCGCCGTGCAGACGCTGGTTGTCGTGGGGCATGACGTAATTGTCATGCGGCGTGCGGATCGCGATGGCACGGACCGGGATGGCGGACGATGCAAGATCCTTCAGCCAGCGGGAACCGGGCTCCATTTCGCGGGCGTTTTGCCCGATGCCGAGGCGTGCCAGTTCGCTGCCCGAGTGTGGCGAGGCAATCGTGATCAGTCGTTCGACGCGGCTGCTCCCGTGGCGGGCCAGATAGGATCGGCATACCAGTCCGCCCATGCTGTGGGCAACCAGAATAACCTGGTCGGCACCGGTGGCCGCGCAGACTTCCTCGATCCGCTGACCGAGTTGCGGTACCAGCTTGCCGATGCTGGTGTAGGGCGGGGTCAGGCTTACCGTCGCGACGACATGACCGGCCGCCTCGAGCTGCCGTCGCAGGTACCACCAGACACCGCGACTGCAGCCGTAACCGTGAACCAGGATCAGCGGTCGCGGACAGCGCGGCAACCGGTCGCGCCCCATCCACAGGCGCTCGAAGGGCTGGATGACGACGAAAGCCAGCAGAAATGCCAAGTACTCGCCGACTACCATGCGTAATTTCTCGCCGATCGACAGTTTGCGCGCCGGCGACGGGTAGGCCCGGGCGTATGCCCAGGTGACCGCGATGATCCCGGCGCGCACCACGAGAACTGCGCCGATCGCCGCAATCGCCGAGATGCTCCACGAGGTATCCAGAAAGTGATGGGCGAGTGTTGCATAGCCGATCAGTTCGACGGACAGCCAGAACAGGAGCGCGAGTGGAACCATGATTGGTGCGCCGCTCAGAGAATTGCCGGGCGCGGCTTGCCGGCCAAGGCGGCGGCAAGCAGCGATGCGTTGCGTGCAACCAGGCCATAGATCGAAAGCTGCGGGTTGGCGCCAATGCTGGTCGGAAAGAGCGACCCATCGTGAATCGAGAGATTCTCGATCTGGAAGTGGCGTCCTTCATCGCTGACCACGCCGCGCTCCGGGGCGTCGGCCATGGCGCAGCCGCCCATGACGTGCGCGCTGACGACCCGGCAACGCAACGGTGCAAGCGGCAGGTTGGCGATGCCCTGCTTTGCTTCGGCCCAGGTCTGGTAGCCGACGGCTGCTTCATGAACTGGCGTAACCCAACGGGCGCCGGCGGCGAACTGGATTTCGGCCATCGCCAGCAGCGCGCGCCGGGCCGCTTCCCAGAATGTCTCGTTGAGCGGGTAATCAAGTAGCGGCGAGCCATCGTCGCGCAACTTGACCTGGCCGCCACTGCTCGCGGGATGGAAGCCGTCGCGAACCAGGGCGAGGATGGTCTGGCTGTTCGCAAACTCGCGCATCAGCCGGGCGTGCGCTTCACCCCAGCCATGCAGGGTCGTCGCGAAAAGCACCGGGTGGAGCGGCGCAGCTTCCAATTTGAAGCCCAAAGGGCCGTCGACCGGAGCTTGCGTCAAAAAATGATCGGAATAGACCGACTGCGGCGCGCCGGCATAGGCCCGGATCGGCTTGTCGAATAGCGCGGCTGAAACGAGTGTCGGATGGAGAAAGGTCCGCTTCCCGAGACGTCCATGCGGATCGGCGGCATGGCTGCGCAGCAGCAGGGCAGGGGTATTGATGGCGCCGCCCGCAAGGACGAAATGGCGGGCGCGAAGGCTGACCCGGATGCCGCTTGGCCGGAGTCCATCCGGCTTCAGCGCGAGAGCCTCGAGCGCGACGGCCTTGTTGCCGGAAAATTCGAGTTTTTCTGCGCGCAGCCGCGAGATCAGTGTCGCCCCCCGGGCCAGCGCCGCCGGAATGGTCGTCAGCAGCATCGACTGCTTGGCATTGGTCGGGCAGCCCATGCCGCAGTAGCCGAGGTTCCAGCACATCTTGACGTTGCGCGGAATGACGGCAACCGGAATGTCCAGCTGCGCGGCGCCGCGCGCCAGGGCGGCATTGTTGTCGTTCGGTGGCAGGGGCCACAGGCCGACGTGCAGGCGCAGTTCCATCGCCGCAAACCAGGGCGCCATTGCGTCGACCGAGAGATTCTTGAGTCCGTGGGCGGTCTGCCACCATTGCAGGGTCGCTGGGGGAGTACGGAAGCTGCTGGTCCAGTTGACCGTGGTGGAGCCGCCGACGCACCGTCCCTGGAGGATCTTGATGGCCTTGTCGGCGGTCTGGCGGCTTGCCGAGTCCTGATAGAGGTCGGGGTAGGCCTCGGACTCGAGCATCCTGAAATCGCTGCTGGTCCGCAGCGGTCCCTCCTCGATGATGACGACTTCAAGCCCGGCCGCCGACAGAAGCTCGGCGGTCACGCTGCCGCCGGCGCCGCTGCCGACGATGACGACATCGGCCTCGAAGGTCCGGTCGGCCGCAAGTTCGGATGCGTCGATATGCTTCCAGCCGGAAGCGAGTCCTTCACGGAACGGGTCGCGCATCATTCCACCTTTGGCGGACCGGGATAGTCGATGGCTGCCCAGGTATCCGGTCGAGAGTACCAGGCGCCGAATATGAGATCGTGCAGCGCCGCGTAACCCGATTTGAGCAGATCGAAGCGGCTGTGGCGCCAGCTTTCGAGGAATTTGCCGATCGCTTCCGGCGTGGCTTCCGGCCACGGCGACCAGACGCCGGCGACGATCATCCGGGTGGGCGCGAAGCTCAACAGATCGAACAATTCGCCAATCTCCTTCTGCGTGGCCAAGGAGAGGCCGGCGATGGCCTTCTCCACGCCGGCAATCGTCCGCGTAATCAGTTCGCCACGCGTCCCGCCGTTGGCCGGCAGCGCACCCTCGAGAAACACCGGAATCAGCGCCGCCAGCACCACGGCGCGGCGATCGCTTTC
>JBFZCS010000210.1:0-2849 GCA_041307825.1 Azonexaceae bacterium | reverse complement strand
GTCCTTGCCGCGATAGTCGTTGTTGAGCACCCGACCCTCCTCGGCGTCGACCAGGCGGATGGTGATTTGCCCGCCGCCGGCCAGCGCCGCGCGCGCCCAGCGCACGAAATCCACCCGCAAGGGTAGGCCCTCGCGGTTACAGGCGTATTGCAGCGACAGGTCAAGGCGTTTGCTTGGTGCTCGATTCATAAGCGGCGACGATGCGGGCGACCAGCGGGTGGCGCACCACGTCTTCCTTGAGAAATTCGGTAAAGGCCAGGCCGCGCACGCTCTTCAGGATGTCGCGCGCTTCGCGCAGGCCGCTCTTTTGCCCCTTGGGCAGGTCGGTCTGGGTCAGGTCGCCGGTGACCACCGCCTTGGCGCCGATGCCAATACGCGTCAGGAACATCTTCATCTGCTCCGGCGTCGTGTTCTGCGCCTCGTCGAGGATGATGAAGGCGTGGTTGAGCGTGCGGCCGCGCATGAAGGCGAGCGGGGCGATCTCGATGGCATTCTTTTCGTACAGCTTGCTGACGCGGTCGTGGCCCATCAGGTCGTAAAGCGCGTCGTAGAGCGGACGCAGGTAAGGGTCGATCTTCTGCGTCAGGTCGCCGGGCAGGAAGCCGAGGCGCTCGCCGGCCTCGACCGCCGGCCGGGTCAGGATGATGCGCTCGACCAGATCGCGCTCCAGCGCATCGACGGCCGAGGCGACGGCGAGATAGGTCTTGCCGGTGCCGGCCGGGCCGATGCCGAAGGTGATGTCGTGTTCCTGAATGGCTTTCAAGTAGGCCACCTGGCGCGGCGTGCGGCCGTGCAAATCTGACTTGCGGGTGACCAGTTGCGGGCCGTCCACCGGGCCGCCGACGCTGCGCGAGACACGGCGCACCGGCGCGTTGAGCAATTCGATCAGGCCGAGCTGGATTTCATCGACCGACAGCGGAACCCGCGCCATGGCATAGAAATGTCGGATGGCGTCCGCGGTCAACGCGGCTTTTTCGCCAGAAATCGAAAACCTTTCGTTGCGCCGCTTGATGACGACATCGAAGCCGGTTTCGATCTGGCGGACGTTTTCGTCCAGCGGACCGCACAGATTGGCCAGCAGGACATTGTCGATCGGCGCCAGGACGACTTCCACCGGCCTGCTCTTCGGCGCCGGTCTAGTTTTCACGGATGACAATTTCACCCCTCAGGCTGTGCGGCTGCGTAGCGGTAATGCGGACATCGACGAAGGTATCGATCAGCCTGGCGCTGTTGGCAAACCCGCCGACGAAATTGACGATGCGGTTGTTGTCGGTGCGCCCGGCCAGTTCCTTGGCATCCTTCTTCGAGGCGCCTTCGACCAGTACGCGCTGCACGCTGCCGACCATCGACTGGCTGACGGCCTGCGCCAGTTCGTCGATGCGCTTCTGCAGGCGGGAGAGGCGGGCCGACTTGACGCTGGCCGGCGTCGAATCTTCCATTTCGACGGCCGGCGTACCGGGGCGCGGACTGTAGATGAAGGAGAACGAGGCGTCGAAGGCGACATCGTCGATCAGCTTCATCGTCTTCTCGAAATCCTCGTCCGTCTCGCCGGGGAAGCCGATAATGAAGTCAGACGACAGCGAAATATCCGGCCGCGCCGCGCGCAGCTTGCGGACAATCGATTTGTACTCGATGGCCATGTAGCCGCGCTTCATTGCCGCCAGGATGCGGTCGGAACCGGACTGCACCGGCAGGTGCAGGTGCGACACCAGCTTCGGCACCTTCAGGTAGGTATCGATCAGGCGCTGCGACATTTCACGGGGATGCGAGGTCGTGTAGCGGATGCGTTCGATGCCCGGCACCTCGGCGATGTACTCGATCAACAGCGCCAAGTCGGCCATTTCCTCGCTGCCCGCCATGGCGCCCTGGTAGGCATTGACGTTCTGGCCGAGCAGCGTCACTTCGCCGACGCCATTCGCGGCCAAGCCAGCGACTTCGGTCAGCACGTCTTCGAACGGGCGCGACACTTCGCCACCGCGGGTGTAAGGCACGATGCAGAAGGTACAGAACTTGGAACAGCCCTCCATGATCGACACGAAGGCCGAGGCGCCTTTGACTTCAGCCGGCGGCATCGCATCGAATTTCTCGATTTCCGGGAAGGACACATCGACCGCCGCCTTGCCCTTGGCCTTGCGTTCGGCGATCAGTTGCGGCAGGCGGTGCAGGGTCTGCGGGCCGAACACGATGTCGACATAAGGCGCACGGGCGACGATGGCACTACCTTCCTGGCTGGCGACGCAACCGCCGACGCCAATCACCAGATCCGGGTTCAGTTTCTTCAGGTGCCTGACCCGCCCGAGGTCGTGAAAAACCTTCTCCTGCGCCTTCTCGCGCACCGAGCAGGTGTTGAACAGGATGATGTCAGCTTCTTCCGGGTTGTCGGTCTTGACGATGCCTTCGGAAGCATTGAGCACATCGGCCATCTTGTCCGAATCGTACTCATTCATCTGGCACCCGAAAGTGCGGATGAACAATTTTTTGGGCATGGATTAACTACTTTGCGGAATCAGGGGCGCGAAACACGCAGAAGTCGTGCGATCGCGAACAGCAGCGCATTATACCCGACCGGAAATCACGTTGACCGAAGAAGCGCCGGCAACCTATAATCCTCGGCCTTGCAAGCGTGGTGATGTAGCTCAGTTGGTTAGAGCGGTGGATTCATAACCCACAGGTCGGCAGTTCAATTCTGCCCATCACCACCAAAACTACAAAGAAATAGCCTCGGGCAAACCCCCGGGGCTATTTCTTTTTGGGTTGCGCCGGGGCAAGCCTTTCCGTGATGCTTGCCCTGCCCGGCCCTACTTCTTCAGCGAATCGCGAATCTCGCGCAGCCGCATGACGACATCCCG
>JBFZCS010000209.1:0-7573 GCA_041307825.1 Azonexaceae bacterium | reverse complement strand
GGCGTCGGTTGCGACCAGATCCTGCTGGTCGAGACAGCGGAGCAACCGGGGGTCGATTTCCGTTACCGGATTTTCAACGCCGATGGCGGCGAGGTCGAACAGTGCGGTAACGGCGCGCGCTGTTTCGTGCGCTTTGTCCATGATGTCGGGCTGACCGCGAAGCGCGAGATTCGTGTCGAAACGCAAAGCGGAATCATCACGCCGCGTCTAGAAGACGACGGCAATGTCACGGTCAACATGGGAATTCCCCGTTTTTTGCCTGCTGAAATTCCCTTTCTCGGCGCCGGCGAGGCTATGATCCACGCCCTCGCCGTCGCCGACGAAACGCTGGAAATCAGCGTGGTGTCGATGGGCAATCCGCATGCCGTCCAGGTCGTCGACGATGTCGATCGCGCGCCGGTTGGTGTGCTGGGGCCGCTGATCGAGAATCACGCCCGCTTCCCGCAGCGGGTCAATGCTGGGTTCATGCAGGTCGTCGGGCGGCAGGCCATCCGCCTGCGTGTTCATGAGCGGGGATCCGGCGAGACGCTGGCCTGCGGTACCGGCGCCTGCGCCGCCGCAGTCGCCGGAATACGCCGCGGATTGCTCGATTCGCCGGTGCGCGTCACGACGCGCGGCGGCGACCTTACTATCGCTTGGGCCGGCCCGGGCCAGCCGGTCATGATGACCGGCCCGGCCGTCACTGTTTTCACTGGAGAAATCGAATTATGAGCGCCCCCTTCGCCGAAGATGTCGCCGAATACCTGAAGACCAACCCGGCTTTCTTCGAGCAGTACGCCGATCTTCTGGCCCAGATTTACGTCCCGCACCCGCACGGCGGGCGCGCGGTTTCGCTCGCCGAACGGCAAATGCTGACGCTGCGTGACAAGAACCGGCAGACCGAGAGCAAGCTGGCCGAGCTGATCGCCTTCGGCGAGGAAAACGACCAGATCAGCGAGAAGGTGCATCGTCTTGCGGTCGGACTGATCGCGGTCGAGACCTTTTCGGCGGTGATCCACCTGCTGAATTTCCATTTGCGCGACGATTTCGCGGTGCCGCACGTCGCCCTGCGCTTGTGGAAGAAGCCGCAAGGCATCGGCGATCTGCCGGAATTCGCCGCGGTGGCCGAGGAACTCCAGGTTTTTGCCGACACGCTGTCCCATCCGTATTGCGGCTCGACGTCCGGTTTCGGGACGGCAGCCTGGTTTGGCGAGCAGGCGCCGCACATTCGCTCGCAGGCGCTGATCGCACTGTGCGATGGCGGCAACACCTTCGGCATGCTGGCGCTCGGCAGCGAGGACGGGCAGCGCTTCTACGCCGAGATGGGCAACCTCTATCTCGAGCGCATGGGCGAAATGGTCTCTGCCGCGCTGCTCCGCGTCGCCAAGCCCGGCCTGTGAATCCCACGCCGATGGTCGACGACTATCTGGCCGAACTGGCCGAGCAGCGCCGGCAGTCGCCGCACACCATCAGCAATTACCGGCGCGATCTGACGCGCCTGCGCGAACTGGCCGGCGAAATCCGGCTGGCGGACCTGCAGGTGCACCAGATACGGCGTTTCGTCGCCCAGCTTCATGCCCGCGGCCTGGCGGGGCGTTCGCTCGCCCGCCTGCTGTCGGCGTGGCGCGGCTTCTTCGGCTGGCTTGGCCAGCGCAACCTGATGGCGGCCAATCCCTGCGACGGCGTACGCCCGCCGAAGTCGCCCAGGCTGCTGCCCAACGCGTTGTCGGTGGACGAGGCGGTCGCGTTGCTGGAAAGTGAGGGCGATGACGAGCCGGCACTCGCCGCGCGCGATGCGGCGATGTTCGAGTTGCTGTATTCCTCCGGGCTGCGCCTCGCGGAACTGGCCGCGCTCGATATCGATGCGCTGGAGAGCATGCTGCTCGAAGGTGAGGTCCGGGTGCTCGGCAAGCGCAGCAAGGCACGCATCGTCCCGGTCGGCGCCCGGGCGCGCGCGGCGTTGGCGGCCTGGCGGCCGTTGCGCGAGCAGCTGGCCGCAACGGACGAGAAGGCGCTCTTCGTCAGCCGGCGCGGCGCCCGCCTGAGCCATCGGGCGATCCAGGACCGCCTCGGGCGACATGCCCTGCGTGCCGGACTGCCGTGTCACGTGCATCCGCACATGCTGCGCCATTCATTCGCCTCGCATGTGCTGCAGTCGTCGGGCGACCTGCGGGCGGTGCAGGAGATGCTCGGCCATGCCAGCATCGCCTCGACGCAGGTTTATACCCATCTCGATTTTCAGCACCTGGCCAAGGTTTACGATGCGGCGCACCCGCGCGCCAAGCGCTAGGTGATTGTTCCGGTCAACTGGATAAATCGACCGGAATTCAGGCTTCAATTGACGTTTCAAGCGCCAGCCTCTATGATCATCGTTTTGAAAAATCGCCGGAATCAAGGAGTTAGTCATGGCCATCAATCGTACCCGCCGTTCTTCCCTGGAACGCCGCAGCATTTCCAAGTCCAGCAAGCGCCTGTTCAAGGGCACCGGCAAGAGCATGTTCAAGGTCATCTACGCCGCTGAATGCCACGCGCGCAACCGCAAGGCATTGGGCGCCTAAGTCGCCAAAGATTGGTTGGGCCCCGGTTGCCGCAAGGCAGCCGGGGCTTTTCATTTGAGGTCGGGAAAACATGGCTCAGTTGATACTCATGCCGGGTAAGGAGCGCTCCGCGTTCAAGCAGCGCCACCCTTGGGTGTTCGCTGGCTCCGTCGGCCGCCTCGAAGGCCGCGCCCGGCCGGGTGATACCGTCGAGGTGCTGGCCGACAACCTGCGCCCGCTCGGGCGCGCGGCGTACAGCCCGAAATCGCAGATCCGCGCCCGCTTCTGGACCTTCGATGCCGACGAGTCGGTGGATGACGCCTTCTTCAAGCGCCGCATCGCCGCTGCCGTGGCGCGCCGTCAGGCGCTGCCGGAACTCCGCGGCCAACAGGGGCTGCGCCTGATCCACGCCGAATCAGATGGACTGCCCGGGGTCATCGCCGACCAGTATGGCGCGACCGTCGTCGTCCAGCTGACCTCGGCCGGCGCCGACAAGTGGCGCAACGCCATCGTCGCCGGGCTGGTCAAGGCGACCGGCTGCGCCCGGGTCTATGAGCGTTCCGATTCCGACGTGCGCGGGCTGGAAGGCCTGGCGCCGACGACCGGCTGGCTGCATGGCGAGGCGCCAGATACGCCGCTGGCGATCGAGGAAAATGGCGTCCGGCTGGCGGTCGACATCGCCGGCGGGCACAAGACCGGCTTCTACCTCGACCAGCGCGACAACCGCGCCCTGCTCGGCCAGCTGGCGGCGGGCAAGGACGTCCTCAACTGCTTCTGCTACACCGGTGGCTTCGCGCTGCAGGCGCTGGCCGGCGGGGCGGCGCGTGTGCTCTCGATCGACTCCTCCGGTCCGGCGCTGGCCCAGGCTCAGGCCAACCTGGCGCTCAATCCGCACTTGCCGGCCGGGCAGGCCGAGTGGCGGGAGGCCGATGTCTTTCAGGCGCTGCGCGATTTCCGCAAGGAGGGCCGGCTGTTCGACCTGATCGTCCTCGATCCGCCCAAGTTCGCGCCCTCTGCCGCCCATGCCGAGCGCGCAGCGCGCGCCTACAAGGACATCAACCTGCTTGGCTTCCGCCTGCTGAAACCGGGCGGCCTGCTGATGACCTATTCGTGTTCCGGCGGCATCGGGCTGGAACTGTTCCAGAAAATCGTCGCCGGCGCCGCGCACGATGCCGGACGCGAGGCGCGCATCGTGCGTCGTCTGGCCGGGGCGGCCGATCATCCGGTGGCCTTGAATTTCCCGGAAGGCGAATATCTCAAGGGCCTGCTCGTCCAGGTCGATTAGAATCTTGTTCGTGAACCCGTTGCGCCACCTCCTGCTCGTTGCCGTTCTCCTCTTTGCCCAGCTGGCGGCAGGGGCGCATGCCGTCGGCCACGCGGCGGAAAATGAGCGCGGGTTGCCAACGCACACCTGCGAGCTCTGTCTGGCGGCGCACGACCTCGGTGCCGCCCTGCCGGCGCTGGCCTCCCTGCCGCCAGTCGTCGTCCCACACTTGGTTCCCGAAGCGCTGCACTGCCATGCCCGCAGCGCTTTCCCGCCGCCTGCCGCAGTCCAGCGCGGCCCGCCCGCCGCCTGAAAAACGCCTCTATTTTGCCGTCGACCGCAGTAATCGAAACTGCGCTCGCGTTCATCGCGTTTTCAGGAGAATTCCATGTTGCACAAGCCATCTATTGCCATGGCCGCCTTGCTTGCCGTTTCGTTCGGTGCGCAGGCGGCCGCCGATGCCGATCTGGCCGCCATCCGCAGCCAGATCGACGAAATGAAAAGAACTTACGAGCAGCGCATCGCTGCACTGGAAAACAAGCTTGCCCAGGCCGAAGCGGACGCCAAGGCGAAACCCTTGGCGCCTGCTGCGGTGAGTCCGGCAGGCGCCGACCGGCCGGCAACGGCCGCCGTTGCCACAGCGGCGCCGACCAGCGCCAGCGCCTTCAATCCCGAGGTCTCGCTGATCCTGCAAGGGCAGTACGTCAACTCGAAAGACATTCCCAATCGCAGCATCAGCGGCTTCTGGCCGAATCAGCTCGATAACCAGCGCGGTTTTTCGATCAACGAGACCGAACTGGTCATCGGCGGCGGGATCGACCCCTACTGGCGCGGCCAGGCGATCTTCGCTATTCAGGACGACGAGGTGGGCGTCGAGGAAGCGTGGTTCCAGTCGCTGGCGATCGGCCATGGCGTCGGCGTCAAGGGCGGGCGCTATCGCTCGGGCATCGGCTACCTGAACCAACAGCACCCGCATCAATGGGATTTCGCCAATGCACCGCTGATGTACCTGGCCATGTTCGGTTCCGAGGCCAGTTTCCGCCAAGATGGCGTTCAGCTCAAATGGCTGGCGCCGACGCCGATATTCCTCGAGTTCGGCGCCGAAGCCGGGCGCGGCGCCAGTTATCCCGGCACCGACAGCAACAAGAACGGGGTGGGCGCCTGGGCCTTCTACGCGCATCTCGGCGATGACCTCGGTGTCGCCAACAGCTGGCGGACGGGGCTCTCCTACCTGAGGACCTCCGCCGACAACCGCGAAGCCGAGCTCTACGATATCAACGGCGTTCCGGCGCAGGCCACCTTAAATGGCAACACGGACACCTGGCTGGCCGATTTTGTCTGGAAATGGTCGCCTGACGGCAACCCGAAGTATCAGAACTTCAAGTTCCAGAGTGAATACTTCTGGCGCCAGGACAAGGGTGACCTGAGCTGCGCCGGTCTCGGCACTGCCTGTGACCCTCTGGCAGCCGGCGATGTGGTGAGCGGAAACTACAATACGCGGCAGCGCGGCTGGTATGCACAGGGCGTATTCCAGTTTACCCCCGAGTGGCGTGCCGGCCTGCGTTACGATCAACTCGACAGCGGCGTCCAGGATCTCGGTCCCAACGCCGGCAATCTGGTGGTCGAGGACTACCGGCCGAAGCGCGCCACGGCGATGGTCGATTACAGCTGGAGCGAATTTTCCCGGCTCCGCCTGCAGTTCGCCCAAGACAAATCCATGCTCGGAGTCACCGATAACCAGTGGATCCTGCAGTACATCATGAGCCTCGGCGCGCACGGCGCGCACCGGTTTTGAGGAGCGCGACAATGATCAAATTCTTGATGACAATGCTGCTGGCGACAGCGAGCCTGCCCGGCCTTGCCGCCCTGCAGATTTTCGCGACGGTGCCGGAATGGGGCGCGCTGGCGCGTGAAATCGGCGGCGACAAGGTCAGCGTGTTCACCGCGACGACTGCCCTGCAGGACCCGCATCGCATCCAGGCGCGGCCTTCGTTGCTCGCCCAGGCGCGGCGCGCCGACCTGGTGGTGGCGACCGGCGCCGATCTTGAAGTCGGCTGGCTGCCGCTGGTTCTTCGCGATTCCGGCAATGCCAATATCCAGCCTGGTCGGCCGGGCTATTTCGAAGCCGCGCGCTTCGTCACCATGCTCGCTGTGCCGGTAGTGCTCGACCGTTCCCAGGGCGATATGCATGCCGCCGGCAACCCGCATGTCCAGCTCGACCCGCGCAACCTGTTCAGGATCGGCGAAGCCCTCGCTCTTCGGCTCGGCGAGATCGATCCGCCCAATGCGCAGGCCTACCTCGCCGGCTACCAGGCTTTCGCTGACAAGTGGCGAGCAGCCATCGCCCGCTGGGAAACGGATGCGCTGCCGTTGCGCGGCGTGCCGGTGCTCGTGCACCACGACTCGTTTGTCTATCTGGCGAACTGGCTCGGCTTCAAGACGACCGGCACGCTGGAGCCGAAACCGGGGATCGAACCGACCAGCGGCCAGCTTTCCAGCCTTGTCGCGCGGCAACAGAATGTGCCGGCAAGGATGGTGCTGCGCACCGCCTATCAGAGCGCTGGCCCCAGCCTGTGGATTGCCGAAAAGGCGGGAATTCCGGCGGTGCTGCTGCCGTTTACGGTGGGCGGGACGGCGGAGGCCGGCGACCTGACCGGCCTGTTCGACGACACCGTGCGCCGCCTGCTGAAGGGACTGCGTTGAGCGATGCGCTGATCCGCGCCCGGGCGCTGGTCGCCGGCTGGGAAAGCCCGGCGACGGCGCCACTCGATTTCGTCGTGGAATCCGGGCGAATTCTCGGGTTGACCGGCGCCAACGGGGTGGGAAAGACGACGGTGCTCTCGGCACTGGCCGGCCGGGCGCGGGTGTTCTCCGGGGTGCTGGAGGCGCGCCCGGGTCTGCGCCTGGCGCTGCAGACACAGGACGTTCCGCCGGTGGGCGGCGTGCCGCTCAGCGGGCGGGAACTGCTGGCCCTGACCGGCGCCACGGTGGACGGCCTGCCGCCGTGGCTGGCCGGGCGTATCGACGATCGCCTCGATCGCCTCTCCGGCGGGCAGAGGCATTACCTGACGCTGTGGGCGGTCCTGCAGGCGCCGGCCGATCTGCTGCTGCTCGATGAGCCGACCAATAATCTCGATGCTGCTGGCGTCGGTCACTTGGCGATCGCCTTGCGCCGGCGCGCGGAATCGGGCATCGGGCTGGTCCTGGTCAGCCACGATCACGATTTTGTGGATCAGGTCTGCGATCAGGTCATCGTCTTGCAGGAGGCGGCGGATGTGGTCTGACCTTTTTCTGCTGCCGTTCCTGACCGGACTCTGCCTGGCGCTGATCCTGCCGGCGCTGGGTTGCTTCCTGCGCTTGCGCGACGAATGGCTGGCGGCCCTGGCTTATGCGCATGTGGCCGCCGCCGGCGCCTTGCTCGCCCTGGTCGGCGGCATGATGCCGGCGCTCGGTGGCATGGCCGCCGCCGCCTTGGCCGGTGCCGGCAAGCGCCTGTTAACGCGCCGCCTGGCCGGCGGTGCGGCCTTCGCCGTGCTGCTGCTTGCCGGCTGGGCGGTTGCCGTCCTGCTTGCCGCCAACCAGCCGCTCGCCGAAAGCCTGGGCCATGCGCTGTTCGACGGCCAGCTGTATTTTTCCGGTGGCGCGCAACTGGCGCTGGTTGCACCTTGGGCGCTGTTCTCCGGGGTAGCGCTGCTGGTGCTGTCGCGTCACTTGCTGCTGGCGCGGGTCTACCCCGACTATTTCCGGGCCCGCCATCTGCGTGCCTGGCCGGTGATGCTTGGTTTCGACCTGA
>JBFZCS010000208.1:0-11064 GCA_041307825.1 Azonexaceae bacterium | reverse complement strand
GCGGGCCCGGGCGCTTGCTGCTTTTCAGACAGAGTCAGCAATTTGTCCAGATCGACCTGCTCGGCAATGGCATCGCCGATCTGCTTGACCTTTGCAGCCGCAGCGATGGATTCATTGCTCGGCATCAAGCCAAGATGGCGTTCGATAATACTGAGGCGATCGTCGTACTGGATCGCACCCACTACCGGCACGTCGGTGTAATGCTCGATCACTTCCCGCAACTTGGATTCGTGACGGCTGCCACCAAGCTGGTTGAGAATCACGCCGGCGATCTGGATGTCCTTGTCGAATGCCTGGTAGCCAAGAATCAGCGGGGCGATGCCGCGCGTCATGCCACGCGCGTCGATGACCAGAAATACCGGCAAATCGAGAAGTTTCGCCAGGGCGGCATTGCTGTTGCTGCCATCGAGGGACAAGCCGTCGTATAGCCCTTTGTTGCCTTCGACCAGATTTACCTCAGAGGCATGGCGTGCGAAAGTGTCGACGACGTCCGGCGTGTCCATCAGGTACAGATCGAGGTTCCGGCAAGGATGTCCGGCGGCCAGCGAAAGCCACATCGGATCGATGTAATCCGGCCCTTTTTTGAACGGCTGAACAGCATGACCACGCGACTTGAGAGCCGCGCAAAGGCCGATGCTGACCATGGTCTTGCCAGAGGACTTGTGAGCTGCCGAAATAAGCATACGGTTCATGGCAGCCTTTCAACTCGTTTTTGCAGCGATGCAGCGTCAATCCTGCGGCATGAAGTTGAAGATGTGAACGCCCACGGCGGTAAGGATGAACGCAATGGCAAGCCCGCCGAAGCCAAGCACGAATTCATATATGGAAGGGCTGTAAGAGGCTATTTGGCCATCGCCGAAACTGCTGCTGGCGGCAAACCCCGGGAAAATATCGAGGGGATATGCCTGACCGCCGATGATGAAAACATAGAGCAAGGCGAACGCGCCGACGATGACCAGCACGGATGCGGCCACACAGTTGGTCTTGCGTCCCGGCCAATAGATCAGACCCAAGGGTACGAGATTGCCAACCACGATATAACCGAGCCAGAACAAAGCCGGATAAATCCCGCCCTCGATCAGTATGAAGCGCACGAAGCCGACTTGCTGAGCGAAATACAGATTGGTTAGATGGTAAACCGCAACCAGATAGAGGGAGCCGATGACGAAGATGCCAAGCAGGTGCTTGGTACGTTCTATGACCGCCGGATCATGCTGCCTTTCGTTCCACGCATAGGTTGCCGCCTGTACCAGGTGAAACACAGCCAGTCCCCAGGCAAACGACAGCACGATGAACATCGGCGGAAGTATCGCGGAGCCATAGGCTTGGCGCGCAGTGAGGAACGCAAATATCAAGCCCGTTCCGGTCGTTAGAATGAAGCGCCAGACAAACACGGCTAAACCGGCGGGCTTGTTCCACCCGTTCATGCGCCGCTCCATCATTGTCCAGAGATAGATGATGATCAACGAGAACATGCCGGTATACAGAACCACGTTCCACGCGAATACCGAAGTGAGGTTGATATTGGTGGCAGCCACTATCAGGCGGTCGGGGCGCCCCAGATCCAGCATCAAGACTGCCAAGCCGCCGGCCAGCATGGCGACCGAAAGCAGACTGGCCATCGGCGCCCGCGCTTTGTACATGGCCTTGCCAAACACCGAACCAATCGATGCGACATTGAGCACACCAGACGCCGCAACAATCAGGAAGATTGCGAACACGTGCGGAAGGCCCCAAACAACCTGATTGTTCATGCCGGTGATGATGTGACCATGATGTTCCATCAGGTACACGGCGAACATGCCTGCCAGCGCCACCAATCCGCTCGCCGCCAGGAGAACGTAATACAGGCGACTTCTGAGGTACAGAGGAGAATAGCCGCTCATTTATATTCCCTGATATCGGACGCCGGTGTTGAGTCCAAGGCTCGCTCGCACCTGGACGCTTGCCACCGTGCGAATCTTCTTTGCGATCTCACTGTCCGGGTTGTTCAAATCACCAAAAAGTATCGCCTTGTTCGTACAGGATTCGACGCAGGCTGGCTGCTGCCCTTTGTCGATGCGGTGGACACATAACGTACAGCTTTCGACGGTGCCCTTGCCACGCGGCACATCCGGATTTTGGTCGGTTAGCGGCTCATGCACGAAAGAGCGCGCCTTGTACGGACAGGCCATCATGCAGTAGCGGCAGCCAATGCAGCGGTGACGGTCGACAAGAACGATGCCGTCGGCGCGTTTGAACGATGCATTGGTTGGACAAACATCCACGCAGGGCGGGTGCTCGCAATGCTGGCACATCATTGGCAGCGAAACCTTTCGGCCGCTGCTGATGTCCTTGATCTCAACCTTGCGGATCCATTGCGAATCGGTTGCGCTGGTGCCACCCGAAAGGCCGTTTTCCTTGTTGCAGGCGGTGACACAATCGCTGCAGCCTTCCTGGCATTGAGCCGTGTCGATCAGCATTCCCCAGCGCACCTTGCCGCTGACGGCTTGCGCTTTGCCATGGGCAATATCGAAGAGAAGAAAGCCGGGAGCGATTGCTACCGCTGCCGTACCAATGGAGGTCTTCAGAAAATTTCTGCGACGAAGATCGTTGATATTCATTTCGCGTTCCTCTGCAACCAAGCGCTTTGGCGCTTGTCCGAGTGGCACTCGAAGCAATCAATCTTTACCGCTTCGTAACTATGGCAAGCCACACAAAAGCTGTCCTTGCGCGCAGTCACGCTATTGTCCTGCGTGCTGGCGTGGCATTCAATACAGCCCTTCAAGCTGTGCTTTGTGTCACGCACACCCTTGTGTACCGTTTCGTCACGCTGATGATTGAGCAGGTTAGGGTGGTTCTTGCGCATCCACTGAGTGTCTTCCACGCACTGCCCACCCTTGCCGATATCCAGCTTGGGCCCGGTCACTTCCGCAGCCAGCGCAGCAGGGATGAATAGGCAGAGCAACAGGGATGCAAACAGCTTCATCACTCACCCAATCCCATCTGGATGTAGCCGGTCGGACACACATCGGCGCAGATATGGCAACCTATACACTTGCTGTAGTCCGTCGCGACATAACGCCCGGTGGTCGATTCACCCTTCTTGACGCGGTAAACGGCGGTTTGCGGGCAATAAACCACGCAGTTGTCGCACTCGAAGCACATGCCGCAACTCATGCAGCGCTTGCCTTCGGCGACCGCCGATTTCTCGTCGAGTTTTCCGAGGCGGTCCTGGAAGTTGTCGAGCGCGCTGTCCTTGTCAAGCGTGATCACATCGCGCTTGTTGCGGTCCACGTAGGAAAAGTGGCCGAGGAATAGCTTGTCGTGCGGAATGATGTAACGGTCTGAACGGTCGTCGAAATTATGCACCGCAATATTTGAATCGCATGTGCCGCGCAACGGTTCATGTGTTTCCTTGGGTTCGAGACCCTTTTCGGCCAGCTTGCGAATCAGGTCGAACTGGTGCGCGTCGATCTTGGGACGCTTTTCCAGATCCTCACCGAGCAGATAGTTGTGAATGCCGTCGGCGGCGATCGAGCCGTGGCCGATCGCGGTGGTCAGGAGGTGCGGGCGGATTACGTCGCCGCCGGCGAAAACGCCTTGCTGTCCTGCGACAACATAGTTGCGGTCAGTGCTGACTGCGCCCTTGCCGTTGTTGAATTGTTCCAGGCCGGTGAAATCGACTGCCTGGCCGATAGCGGAAACGATCAGGTCGGCTTCGATGTCCCGTTCGGAACCCTCGACTGGCTTGATTTCGAGTTTGCCGCCAGTCATTTTGGCTTCACATTGCTGAACCCGCAGTGCCGTCGCTCGCCCGTTCGCGTCACGCACGATGCCGATCGGCATCAGGCTACCGAAAATATGGATTCCTTCGGCAAGCGCCTGATCGATTTCATGCTTGTTGGCCTGCATCTTGTCGATGTTGAAGACCGAGGTGAGCGTGACTTCCGCTCCTTCCTTGGCCGAGATGCTCGCTACATCGTGCGCCAGATGTCCGGCGATGGCCGCTTCGGCATCAGTTGGCTTCGCGTTCGTTATGTGGCCAAGACGACGCGCCACGGTTGCCACGTCGATGGAAGTGTCACCACCGCCAACCACTACCACGCGCTTGCCCACGTGCTGCAGGCGACCATCATTGAAAGCCTTCAGGAAGGCGGTCGCCGTTACTACGTTCGGTGCATCGCTTTCGGCGATGGGCAGAGCGCGACCAGCCTGGGCACCCAAGCCGAGGAACACTGCATCGAATTCCTTGCGGACATCCTCGAGCGAAATGTCCGTGCCGACGCGGGTGCGCATGCGTGTCTTGACGCCTACATCCAGAATGCGCTGGATCTCTGCATCCAGCACGTCACGCGGGGTGCGGAATCCCGGAATGCCGTAGCGCATCATGCCGCCAAGAAATTCACGCTCGTCGAAAATTGTTACGTCATGCCCTTTCAGTGCGAGCTGATAGGCACATGATAGGCCGGCAGGACCGCCACCGAGAATGGCGACCGATTTTCCGGATGGCGCAACCGGCGGCTTGACAAATTTCAGATTGTTGGCGATGGCATATTCGCCGAGGAAGTGCTCGACCGAATTGATGCCAACGTGATCTTCCACCTCGTTGCGGTTGCAACCGGATTCGCAGGGCGCCGGACATACGCGACCCATTACCGACGGAAACGGATTGGCTTCGGTCAAACGACGCCATGCATATTCCTGCCACGGCATGACGGGCTTGCCATCGGCGCCGACCGGGGGCTTCTCGGTGCCGCGGACGATAGCCAGATAGCCCCGGATATCTTCACCGGCCGGGCAACTGCCCTGGCAAGGCGGCGTAGACTGGATATAGGTCGGGCACTTGTAGCTATGAGAGGCCTGGAAAATCTTTTCATTCAGGCGGCGAACACGGCTGTCGCCATCTTTGTAGCGGCGGAAGGTGATATTTTGGGAAGTCTCAGTTGTTGCTGACATCGCTCGTCTCCGAATAAATTGTTACTTATCGCCCAGGATGATCGCGTTGCTTACCAGTTGGTGTACTCCGCCAACTACTCTGCGATCTAAACCATAGATGGGCAAAACTTTGGTGAACTGCGCCTTGCAGATGGCGCAGATGGTCGCCATGAAATTGACGCCGTGTTCATCCACTACTTGCTGCAATACTTCCATGCGCGGCAACGCCCCCTTTACACGCAAATCCATCAAGTCATCAGTAAGCAGGCCACCCCCGCCCCCGCAGCAGAAGGTTTGCTCGCGCGTGGTATCCGGCGCCATTTCGACGAAGTTGTTGGCCACTGCCTTGATGATGTTGCGCGGGATTTCGAACTGACCGCCGGCGAAATCACCCATACGCGAACCGCGCGCCACATTACAGGAGTCGTGGAAGGTGATGATGTGCTTGTCGTTGGCTTCCTTGTTGAAGGACAGTGCGCCGCGCTCGATCAAGTCCCAGGTGAATTCGCAAATATGCATCGGCTGTTTGTAGCGATGGTCGAGCTGCTTTTGCAGCATCTGCGCGAAACGGTCGGTCTCATCAGCACCACCACCGACGCCGGTGAGGGTATTCCAGAAGCTGTAGGCGACACGCCACGCATGGCCGCACTCGCCGACAACAATGCGCTTTACGCCCAGTTCCAGAGCGGCTTCGCGAATGCGTAGCGCAATCTTCCGCAACTGGTCGTAGTTGCCGATGAACATGCCGAAGTTGCCTGCCTCGGAGGCCATCGAGGACAGCGTCCAGCTGGTGCCGGTGGCGTGAAATACCTTGGCGTACCCGATCAGGCTATCGATGTGCGGTTCGGCGAAGAAATCGGCCGACGGGGTGATCAGCAATACTTCAGCACCCTTCACATCGATGGGGAAACGGACATCGATACCGGTCGCTTCCTTGACGTCTTCTTCCAAACCTTCAAGTGTATCGTTCAGCGCCGGGCCTGGCAGGCCGAGGTTGTTACCAATGCGATGCACCTTGCCGATGATTTCATTGGCGTACTTTTGTCCGTAGCCGATGGAATCGAGGATCTCGCGCGCCGCCATGGTGACTTCTGCGGTGTCGATTCCGTAAGGGCAGAACACTGAGCAACGGCGGCATTCGGAACACTGGTGAAAATAGGTGTACCACTCGTCCAGAACATCCCGCGTCAGATCACGTGCCCCGACCAGCTTGGGAAACAGCTTTCCGGGCAAGGTGAAATAGCGGCGATAGACACTGCGCATCAGATCCTGACGCGCCACTGGCATGTTTTTCGGGTCATGTGTGCCAATGAAATAATGGCATTTGTCGGAACAGGCGCCGCAATGTACGCAGGCATCCATATAGACTTTGAGCGAACGGTAATTCGCCAGCAGTTCGCCCATCTTGGCGATTGCTTTGTCATGCCAATCGTCCACCAACTGACCAGGGAAGCCAAGGGCTTCATTGATCTTGTCGTTGGCGACGAAAGACTTGACGCCTTCCATCGAACCAGGCTTGAGGGCCGGGATGATGGGAATGGTGCGGTAGGGGGGGGCAGCGACGTCAGCCATTTACTTCTCCAGCCCCGCCGCCCAAGGCGCGATGTGGCGCTTCTCGCGAGGATTGTCGACCTGATTGCGGGAAGGCGAGAAAAAGACTCCCGGGGCATGAAGGAGCTTGCTGATCGGGAAGATTGCCAAGAGCGCAATAACCGACAGAAGGTGGACATAGAGAGCGAAATCTGCTGGCAAGGAGCCAATACTCAGTTGCATCCAGCCGAGGAAGAAATTTTTGACCGCGATCACGTCGGTATGTACCAGGAACGTCATCACCAGACCTGAGGCGGCGATACCGATCAGCAACAGCAGCATCAAGTGATCGGATGGGGTGGAAATGTAGCGTATGCGCTCAACGAACAGACGCCGCGCCCAAAGTCCAAGTAACCCCAGAAGCATGGTCAGTCCGGCATACATCCCGAAGGGCTGGATGAGGGCGACCCAACCCCAAACCGGTTCGGTGAAATAGCGCAGATGACGCATAAATACCAGCGCGAGGCTGGCATGAAATAGCCAACCCATGCTCCAGATCCAGAGATTTGCCTTGAACAGGCTCTCGAAGAACACAACTTCCCGCGCCATACGCAAGACAACGCCCGACTGGGTGGTCGGTGCCGGGGTTGTGGGAATTTTCAGTGGCGCTGGCGTACGCGCATAAGTGTTGATCCGGTAAAACAACCCCACCACGAACATCAGAGTCGCGAAGTAAAACAGAATCGCAATCAGGATACTGGCCATGTTGATGTTCTACCGGCGATTTGGCTTAAATACAGCCAGTGGGTTTCGGCAGGCCGGCGATCTTGCACGCCTGCTTGCCCGGGCCATAGGGGTAGAGGCCGTACAGGTACTCGCTGGTTCCCTTCTCGGGGCCAAGCTTCTTGCCGATAGCCTTGGTCAGTACGCGCACAGCCGGAGCAATCTGGTATTCCTCGAAATATTCGCGCAGGAAGTTAACCACTTCCCAATGCTGATCGGTCATGGTGATGTTCTCGGTACCGGCAATGTAATTCGCCACGTCGACATCCCACTCGCCCAGATTGACGAGGTAGCCCTCTTCGTCGGTCTCATAAGATTTGCCATTGACTTCAATATTGGCCATGCAAGTTCTCCTTGTATTAGTAGATGTTACAGCCAGGATTGGCAGGAATTGTTGGTGATCGTAAGGTCGACGAAGCCGCCGTAATCGACGGCGGAAACGCCCGCCATGAGCTTGTCGCTCATGCCGCGTGCATCCAGATCGGACTGCAACACGTAAACCTTGAAGCTGCCCAATGCTTCGCGCAACTTTGGCTCGAAGGCACTGCCGACCGTAGCAGCGTATACCGCATCCTCGATCAGCAAGACGTCGCCCGGTGCAGCAGCGTTCAAGCAGTTTTCCAGGGCGCTATTCACCATGGGTGATTTGTTGACGATATGTAGCACTGCGTTCTCCTCAGAAACTCAAGACGACGTCTTGCTGGTTCATGAGTGCGCCCATCTCGGCACGGCTAACCACCTTGACGGGAACCAGCAAATCGTCCTCGACCAGGCCGCGCTCATCCAGAGATTCCTTCATGACGTAGAGCTTCTCAACGTCATAGTCTTCCAGCGCACGATAAGTCGGCGAGAAGTTCTTGGTTTCGATGCCTTTGGTCTGCTGACCCTTCTTCAACTGATAGACACCATCGTCGAGAAAGGCCAGCGTGACATCCTGGTCGAATGCGGCAGTGATCAACACGACTTCCAGCGATTCCAGCGCATAGATCGTTCCGTAGGGCGCCTTGCGGTTGACGAACATGAATTTCTTGATGTCGCTCATTTCGTCCTCCTTAATCGCCGAAGGTGACCAAACGGTCAGACTTTATGCCGGCTTCCACAAGTTGTCCCAAGCCGGAGATGCGGAACCCGTGTGCCAGGTTTTCGTCCTTGATGCCGCGACGGAGCGCTGCAGCGACACACACGACGAGATCCACTTTGTGCTCCTCGGCCAGCTTGGCCCAGCGGTTCACGATGTGGCGGTCATCCTGCGGCGGCTCGGTGAGCTTGGACGCATTGTTGACACCATCGTGGTAGAAAAAAACTCGCCACACCTCATGTCCCTTGGCGATGGCCGCCTTGGCAAACAAGTAAGCCGAGTCACTTGCCTGATGCTGGTACGGCCCCTCGTTAACTACGATACCGAACTTCATTCCGCTATCCTCTTGATCAGAAACGAATGTGCGTCGATGCGTTCAGGTTGGCACGCGAACCGGTCCAGTCATCGATCAAATACTTGGTAAACGGCAGCCCGGTCTTCTCGAAGAAGCGCGGCCAGCCGATACGGTCGATCCAGTCAGCCATGCGCTCCCATGGGCGGGCATCGTCCTTGTAAACGCTGATGATGTTCTTGACAGCCGCGCCAACTTCCGGCCAGCGCGGTGGATTGTTGGGCAGGCCCGAGGCAACCATCTTCATGAACGTCGGCTTGCCGCGCGCATTCGAATTCTTGCCGCCAACCCAGATGGCCAGTTTCGAATTTTCCGGGTCGTTGATCTGCATCGGCGGGCACGGAGGATAGCAGGCGCCGCAGCACATGCACTTGGATTCGTCGATCTCCAGGGAGGGCTTGCCATTGACCATCGCGGGACGGATCGCCGCAACCGGACAACGCGCTACTACCGTCGGACGTTCGCAGACATTTGCGACCAGGTCGTGATTGATGACCGGCGGCTTGGTGTGCTGGACGATGATGGCGATGTCAGCCTGGCCGCCACAGTTGATCTCGCAGCAGGAGGTCGACAGATGAACCCGGTTGGGCATCTCTTCGCGCCTGAATTCGTCGTACAACTCATCCATCAGCGCCTTGACCACGCCGGACGCATCGGTACCGGGAATGTCGCAGTGCAACCAGCCTTGGGTGTGCGCAATCATGGTCACCGAGTTTCCGGTGCCGCCAACCGGGAAGCCGTTACGCTCCAGTTCAGCGATCAGCGGCGCAACCTTGCTTTCCTCGGACACCATGAACTCGATGTTGGAGCGAATGGTAAAACGCACGCGCCCTTCAGCGAAGTTGTCGGCAATGGAACACAGCTTGCGGATGGTGTGCACGTCCATCTGACGTGCCGTACCGGCACGCACCGACCAGACTTCGTCGCCACTGTGCGATACGTGGTGCAATACGCCAGGACGCGGACGGTCATGATATTTCCAGTTCCCGTGGTTTTTGGCCAAGGTCGGATGCAAGTACTTCGTGTTTTCTGGTACGCCGGTTTCTTTCGGGCGGCGCATCTGTGCGGGTGCAGGTGCATTCATCTTGGATCTCCTCAGGCGACTTGTTTTTTGGCGTTGATCTTGGCGACTTCGTCATCCCAGCCGTCGGTACGGACGTACGGATTCATGCGTGGCGAGCTGATCATCGCGGCATCAGCGTCGATTTCCATCGCCTCAAGGAAGGTGGCAAGACCGATACGCTCGATCATTTCGCCGGTGCGCTCATGCTCGAGTGCATTTTCGGCAAAGAAGTCGATGGTGCGCTGGGCGAAGTCAACCAGCTTTTCCCGGTCCTCTTCCGTTTCCAGCTTCATGAACGGAATGATCACGGTACCCATCAGGCCGCCAATCTTCAAATGGCTCTTGCCGCCGATCAGCACGGTTGCACCCTTGTCTTTGCCAGGTGCCAGCGCGCCGGTCATTACGTTGATGCAGTGCATGCAGCGCACGCAATCCTTATTGTCGATTTCCAGCGCCTGCGTGTCGTTGAGCGCGACGGCAGAGATATGGCCGTCCTTGCGGACATCCTTGATCTCCTTGATCTGGATTGCCTTGGTCGGGCAGCGCGCCACGACGTCGTTGACCAGTTCGTTCATGCCATGCTTGGCGAACCATTTCTTGCCTAGTTCATCGTCGGTGCGGATGTTGTCACGCCAGGTGCCGATCACGCCCATGTCCGAGCGCTGGATCGAGTTCATGCAGTCGTTCGGGCAGCCGGAAAACTTGAATTTGAACTTGTAGGGCAGCGACGGACGGTGGAGGTCGTCGAGGAAGGTGTTCAACACTGCGCGGTGTGCCTTGCCCTCGTCGTAGCATGACTGCTCACAACGGGCAGCGCCGACGCAGGACATCGAGGTACGCACGGCCGGCCCGGCACCGCCGAGGTCGAAGCCCATCTCGTTGATTTCGTCGAACGCGTGCTGCACATTCTCGCTGGTCGCGCCCTGGAACATGATGTCGCCGGACTGGCCATGGAAAGCAATCAGCCCGGAACCGTACTTTTCCCAAATGTCACAGAACTGACGCAGGGTATCGGTGTCGTAGTGCATGCCCGGTGGGGGCATGACACGCAGGGTGTGAAACTCGGCGGCATCCTTATAGACTGGCTCACCCTTCTCATCCTTGAGCTCGGTGAAGCGCGGGATAACACCGCCGCCATAACCGTACACGCCGACAGTGCCGCCCTTCCAATAACCTTTTTTGGTCTTGTAGGAGGTTTCCAGTTGGCCCAGCAGGTCAACCGCCATGTCATTGTTTTTTGCCAGATCCTTCAGGCCGGTAACGAAACTCGGCCACGGGCCTTTTTCGAGTTCATCAAGGTTCGGAGTGTCATGCATCTTCTTTGCCATGTTTTTTCCTTTC
>JBFZCS010000207.1:0-3883 GCA_041307825.1 Azonexaceae bacterium | reverse complement strand
CCGGTTTCTGCTTTGAGTAATAGTTGGCCAGAATGACCAGCTCCTGCTCTCTGTGCAGCGATGCGATCAATTCCATGGCCTCGTTCTCCCGCTTGTTTTCCTTGAACAATTTGAGCGCCTTCATCAGGTAGCTTTCATACTGGCCGGCGATATTGGGAAACTCGGGGCTGGCGCTTTTACCATCGACATAATGACATGCGCTGCAACGCTGGATATGAACGGATTCCGGCGTCAGGGCCGCATCCGAATCCGCGTGGGCCGGAAGGGAGCAGGCGGCGACCATGGACAGGCCCGTCATGATCTTCAATAGCAAGATTCTCATGCCACTATCTCCTATCACTTGAACGCGTAGCGGACAGAGAAATAAATCAGGTGGGTCTCCTGCTTCTTGGGCGTGACGCCCAGCGTATCGACCGTGGTCAGCAGGCTCTCCGGAATGTTTGCCCAGTCTGAATCCTTGTAACGCTCATACCGGTAGTCGGTCCGGAATGACAGGGTGTCGCTCTTCTTGTAGGTGCCATGCACACCGAGAGCCGTTAGTGTGGAACTCAGATCCGGCAAGGCGGGCTCGTTTTCGAAGCGTATCTTGCCGGTGAAGTCGGCATAGACCAGATCCGCGCCCACATCGAGCTTCTTGGGGATCGCCTTCCAGTTGACGCTCAGGCCGACCGTCTGGGTCGTATTGCTGTCGGACTCAATCCAACACGGCCCAAAGCTGCATGAAGCCCCGCCACCAATATAGGTTTCGGATATCCATTCGGCGCCAGTCTGGTCCGATTTCAGCCTTTCATAGGTGTAGTAAGTCGATGCCGTGAGATTCTCACTGAAGACATAGGTGAGGCTGGGGGTAAAGCTGATGCCGGTGGCCTTGGTCAGCCCCAGTTCCATATTCTTGTAGTCGTCCTTGTAGTAATCGAGCGCGAACCCAAGAGTCAGCTTCTCCTGAGGATTGTAGGAGACATCGAACCCAACCTTGTCGCGAGTTCGATCGGCGTACTCGAACGCCAGCATCAACGGATTCGGCGGCGGTAGCGTCCCCCCAATAGGGGTCACACCAGATTCGGGATACGACGGGCTCTGGTAGGCAGTGTCCCAAGAAGTCTCGGGTGCCGAAGCATCCCGTGTCGCATGCGAAACCTTGAGCCTGGCTTCCACCGAGTCAGCCGGATGCAGCTTGAGCTGGGCCCACAGGGTCTTGTCCTCGGTTTCCGTCACTTGCTGGTAGGTGCGATCCATCTTGTCGTAGTCGAAGCCGCCCGAGAGGTCCGCGTCCTTGGGCAGTCGGTAGCCAGCCTTCAACCGCAACAGGTTCTGCTCGAAACTGTAGGGGCGGTTCTGGCGCGCATCCGGGCTCAGGATGGTGTCCGTGATGACATAGTTGTAGGTATTGATCGGGGTGTTGTTATCCCGATTACTGTAGGTATAACTGCCTTCCAGGCGCAGCCTGGGACTCGGCCGGGAGCTGATGTCGAGCTTGGCCAGCGTGGTTTTCACTTCGCCATCAAGGCTGCTCGCCGGCAACACCGGCGAAGCGCTGGTGCGGAAGGGCAGGAAGTTTTGGTCCTGGGTCATGCGCCCGAATGCCAGCTTGGCGCCGAGCCGGGTGCGGTCCGCCAATTGATAGCCCAGCAGGGCGCTGATCTGGTGGAACTGGTTGTCCGGAGATTCGGCGATCTGCCCGGTGGCGGGCGCGGGGAGGGAATTGGGCCAGGTAATCGACGCGTTATCGTTATTGAACAGGGAGCCGGCATAGGCAATCAGCGCTTGGAGGCGTTCGCCCTTGTAACCCAGGTTCAGTCCGAAATCGTTGGTCTCGTAGCTGACCGGCGCCGCAAGTATCCGGGGCTGGCTGACGCCAATGATGGCACCCACTTCCTTGGTGCCGTCCTTTTCTTCGTGGCGGTAGAAGCCGGTGATTTCCCAGTCCTTGCCCGGAATCGTGGAGAACTTGATGCCGGTGCGCTCGCGCACGGTCTTGATGTCGACGCCGGGATACTGCTTGAGGTAATTGGGGATCTGGTCGTAATCGATCGTCACCCCATATTTGCCTTGCCTGCCGGCTTCCAGGCTCACATTGCGTGACTCGAGGCCGAGGTCCACGACCTTCGCATTCATGTAGCCGCCATTTTCCTTGGCGCGATACGTGGCCTCGCCGTTTGCGTTGAGGAATGCGCCCTCATCTGCCAGGCCGGTATAGCGGCCGAAATGGTAAGCGTCATCGCTCTGCACGCCGATGCCGAGCTCAAACCACTTGGCCCAGCCACTGTAGTCGGGACAGTCTGCGCAGGCCTTGCCTTTCTTATCGTCATCCTTGTCGGCCTTCGCGGCCATCGCCGCCGTCGGCAGAATTTGCATGAGCGCCGCCACAAGCAACGCATATTGCAGGGGGGATTTGCTAGCTGACATAGTCTTCTTCCTCGATTTGCTTTCGGGAATGGTCATTCGTCGATCTCGTCCGGGGGGCTGGTTTTTCAACGCGCCAGGGTCACGCCGGAGGGGTGGTTGGACCCATGTACCGCAGAGTGGCAATTCGCACAGCTCTTGGCCCCAAGAAATGCGCTGTTGGGCAATTTTGAACCGTTGTAGCTGGCGCTCGGGTGGCCGGATGGGGAATGGCACTCCTGGCAAAGGAAGGGTGCGCGCTTCTTGAGTAATGCCGGCTGATTCGAGCCATGAGGGTCATGGCAGAGGTTGCAATCTTCGGCCGCAGGGGCGTGCTCCCAAAGGAAGGGACCGCGTTTCTCGGCATGGCAAGAGACGCATTTTTCTCGTGAAGTCGCTTTCACCAGCAGGCCGGTGCCATCCTCGCCGTGGACATTATGGCATTCGCTGCAAGACATCTGACCTTCGCGGACCGGATGGTGCGAAGCCTGATAGAACTTGGCCTGCTTGTTGGCATGACAGCTGTAGCAGACCTGGGTCTGGGCAAAGCGATCCATGACCGGATCCTTTGCCGTGTGGATCGTGTGGCAGGAGCTGCAAGCCACATCGTTGAAGGCATGGGTGCTGCCTTTCCACTGGATGCGCTGATGGGTCTGGTGGCAGGCCAGGCACTTGTCATTCTGGTCTTTGACCGGGGTCCAGGCATTCTTGCCGAAGTTGATGATGGTGCCGCCGCGTTTTTCGGTTTTTTTTGCCTTGGTGTGGAGGGTTCCCGGCCCGTGGCAGCTCTCGCACTGCTGATTCGCCATCGGGCTGCGCGGGTCCGCGGTGACCGAGTGTTTGGTCTTGAACAGCGGGAAGACCGGATATTCGTTCTCCGCGTCATGGCAACCGACACAGGTATCCGCATCCTTGAATTTTGCCTTGGCGATCAGCGCGACTTTCGCCTCCTTTTCCTCCGGTGTCATCGCCACAGTGGGCGTAGCTTTCTTGGCCGCTTTGTCGTCCTTATCGTCCTTGTCCGCCTTGCTGGCAGCGTAGAGTGGTAGGGCCAAACTCATCCCGAGTATCAAGGCGAGCCATGCCGCCCGTGGTTTCATGAATTTATTCCACATATGCCGTGTCCCGATGTTGTTCGCTTGGAGGAACTCACTTAATCGCGATGGCCAGTCCATCGCAATACGCTGCCGCCAGCCATAGAGCCAAGCGGTTATCAGCATAAACCCGCACTGGAATGAAGATTCGAGGCCGCATCGTTACTCCTTACCCGCATCCGCAAGCCCTTTTGCCGTGTAGGGCGCGACATATTCCAACTTCGCCTTGTCGCGCAGCGACTTGATCTTGTTGTCGAGGGCTTCCTTGCGGCCTTTTTCGAAGAGCATGTTGGAGATCATCGGAGAAGCTTGCTCCAGTGCGAGCGGCTGGTGGGGTTGCGCATCGAGCACGAAGATCACATGCATGCCATCGTGGCCTTCCACAATCGCAGATCCGCCGACGGGAA
>JBFZCS010000206.1:0-6453 GCA_041307825.1 Azonexaceae bacterium | reverse complement strand
TCCTCGGACGGCTTGGGCAGTTCGGGGGCGAGTTCGGCCAGGGTCTGGGCGACGACCGCCGCTTCCTTCGCCGACAGCGGCGGCAGGCTGAACAGGCGGTTGATGACTGCCGGATTCCCGGCCACCTCGAGCGGGCCGGCCTCGCCTTCAGCGAGGTCGACATACCACGGCGGCTGGACCGGGATGATCAGCGGCGCCGCCGGCTGGGCGATCAGCAACGGGCGCTGCAGGCCGCGCGCGTCGACGCGCCAGCCGACCGTGGCCGGGCGCGGCTCACCCGCCGCGAGCGGCAGATCGTCGCCGCTGTCCGGGTAGAAACGGCCGCTCTGCACCAAGCGCTCGAGCACCTCGGCGCCGTGCTTCGGCCCAAGGCCGAAGGCGCGCAGGCCGGTTTCGTGCAGGCGGTCGGCCCATAGCGGGCGCAGGATGCCGAGATCTTCCTCGCTGACGAATTGCGGCGGGTTGATCAGCGCGCGCTCGACGTTCCACCACTCCTCGGCGCCGTCCGGAAACTTTCCCTTGGCGATCTCGATGCCGAAATGGCGCTGGTCGGCTGTCCACTTGAGCATGTAGAACAGCTGCTGGCGGGCGCCTGCCGGGCGCGCCTTTTTCTTGGCGACGGCGATCGACGCGCGGCGCAGATCCTCGACCCAGGACAGCACGCCGGGACTCACGCGGTCGGGCGTGGCGCGCTCCTCGATGGCGCGCAGCAGCATCGCGGCAACGTGCTTGCAATGGCCGCCGACCGGGCAGGTGCAGCTGCTGACCAGAACCTGCGTCCCCTGCTTGCCGGCGACCAGCTTGGCGATCGCCAGATAGGGCTTGCGCGCGCTGCCGGGAACGACCGCGCGAATGAAGTCGGGCTCGATTTCGATATCCTGCACGGCGGCGACATAGGCGCGCGCCTTGTCCAGTTCGCGCTGACCGAGCCAGCCATGCAGGTGTTTCTCCGTGCAGGAGTCGAGGGAGGTCGGCGGCATCCGGGAATCAGTGGATCGCGAGACCGATCAGCATTGCCAGCAACAGCGCGATGATGGCCAGCCAGAAATTCTGACCGCGCTGCGCGGCGATCAGGCGCTCGAGTTGTGGTTGCAGGTCGGCGGCCGGTTCGCGCGCCAGCGCCTGATGAATCAGGCGCGGCAGTTGCGGCAGGGTGCGCGCCAGATAGGGTGCTTCCAGCTTCATGACGCGGAGCAGGCCGCGCTGGCCCACCTGTTCGCTCATCCAGCGTTCGAGGAAGGGCTTCGCGGTTTTCCACAGGTCGAGTTCGGGATCGAGCTGGCGGCCGAGGCCCTCGATGTTGAGCAGCGTCTTCTGCAGCATGACCAGCTGCGGCTGGATCTCGACGTTGAAGCGGCGCGAGGTCTGGAACAGGCGGAGCAGAACCTTGCCGAAGGAAATGTCCTTCAGCGGGCGGTCGAAGATCGGTTCGCATACGGCACGGATCGACGCCTCGAATTCATCGACCCGCGTATCCTTCGGCGCCCAGCCCGACTCGATGTGCGCTTCGGCGACCCGCTTGTAGTCGCGGCGGAAGAAGGCGAGGAAATTCTGCGCCAGATAGTTTTTGTCGCTGTCGGTCAGGGTGCCGACGATGCCGAAGTCGAGCGCGATGTAACGCCCGTCCGGCGCGACGAAGATGTTGCCGGGATGCATGTCGGCATGGAAGAACCCGTCGCGGAAGACCTGGGTGAAGAAGATTTCGACGCCGGCCGCAGAAAGCTTCGGGAGATCGATGCCGTCGGCGCGCAGCTTGTCGATCTGCGAGATCGGCGTGCCCTGCATGCGCTCCATGACCATCACGGTCGAAGTGCACCAGTCCCAGTGGATTTCCGGGACGATCAGCAGTCGCGAATCGATGAAGTTGCGGCGCAGTTGCGAGGCGTTGGCCGCTTCGCGCATCAGGTCCAGTTCGTCGCGCAGGTACTTGGCGAATTCGGCGACCACCTCGCGCGGCTTCAGGCGCTTGCCGTCGGACCATAGTTTTTCGAGCAGCATCGCCAGGGTGTCGAGCAAGGCGAGGTCGTGCTCGATGACCGACAGCATGTTCGGGCGCAGGATCTTGACCGCGACTTCGTGGCTGCCGTCTTCTTCCTTGAGCAGCGCGAAATGGACCTGGGCGATCGACGCCGAGGCGATCGGCACCGGATCGAACTCGGCGAAGACCTCGCTTGCCGGGCGGCCGTAGGCCTTCTCGATTTCGGCCAGCGCCAGGTGCGAGTCGAAAGGCGGCACGCGGTCCTGCAACTTGGCCAGTTCGTCGGCGATGTCGGTCGGCATGAGGTCGCGCCTCGTGGACAGCACCTGGCCGAACTTGACGAAGATGGGGCCCAGTGCCTCGAGCGCCATGCGCAGCCGCACCGCGCGCGGTGCCGAGAGGTCGCGCCAGAACTGCAGGGTGTTGGCGAGGCGCACCAGGCGCCCGGTCGGCTCATGTTCGAGCACCATTTCGTCGAGGCCGTAGCGGCTGGCGACGGAGGCGATCTTGAGCAGACGGAAAATGCGCATGGGCGGCAGAAGGCGGGCTGGCCGGGAAAAGTTAAACGAGCATGTTAACACGCAGGCGGGGAGGTTGACCCGCAACGTGTTCTCTTTGCGCTATCTGCTGCCAGAGTGTCGTGGGTCGAGAGTGCAGCTCTTCCCTTGCGCTGAGCTTGCGCTCATTGACTGGCCATCGGCAGGCAAACAGGAAACTCAATGACCGAGCGCCAGCGAATGGAGGTGGCTGTTGCGTTCGACTGGAAAAAAGCGGCCAATACAGAAATGGCTCTGGACGCTTTAATTTAAGCCGTGGTCTGCCCCAATTACTCCGATTGCCCTTTTATATCCCGTTCGGTTCCTCAAAGACGGCTTAGAAATGCCTGAGGACTTACTCGCCGGACTTCTTCATGGTGATTGCACCACGAATATCTCCCGGACGGTAACCTACCGCCTTGTCGTCAGGGTAGAGCTTACGCAGTTGCTCGGTCAGGTCAGCTTCGAAGGTGGCTGGCGCGCCATGGCAGGTCATGCACATCGCCTGTGTCGGCAGTGCTTTCATGTAGCGTTGTTCAGTCTTGCCGCCAACCACGACGAGTTCGCTCTTCTCCATCTTCGCGCCATCTTCGCCAGCGGCCGCACGACGGTCGAAGTCTTCGAGAACAGCACGTTCCCAGTTGTCTGGAACGGCCTTGGGATTGCGCTCGCGAAGGCTGACGCGGCGGATGTTCCAGCCACTTTGTTCCGAGACAGTCTTGGCCATTGCTGGCGCCTTTTCGCGGCACACGACGGTCGCATTGGCAGGGCCACTTTTCTTGGTTTCCTCCTTCAAGACTTCCATCATCTTCGGCGGCATGGTGGTGGCGATGTTTCGGGCATCAGCCACCCACGGCGCTTCGTCGGCCATGACGGGCGAGGCCGGGATGACAATTAGCGTTGCAACACCGAGCATGGCAAGGGTCAGTCTGGGCATTATTTCCGCTCCTTATGTGCAAGTAAAAACGACCTCATTATCGATTCAAGAGGGTTTTGGCAGCGATGTCAAGAGACGAACACAAATAAATAGCATGTCCTATACTGTTGCCTTGTTATTGATGCATTCGCCCGAGCATCCTTTCATGCCCCTGCCAACAACTCTCAATTCTTCTGTTAAACCGCTCGGCAAGGCGACCCAGTTTGCCGAGGATATTCACGAAATCATCAATCAGGCGCCGTTCTTCGATGAGCTGAGCTTTTCGGAGCTTCAGGATCTCTGCGAGTTCATGGACTGCTATACCATCCGCCGCGATGGGCTTTTGATCCGTGAGGGAGATGCCGGCGATTTTCTGCTGATTATTTTGACCGGCACGGTGAACGTTGTTAAGGATCGCGAAGATGGTGGTCGCCGCGTCATCGCGACGGCAGGCCCGGGCGCGACGTTAGGGGAAATGGCGATTGTCGACAACGGTGTCCGTTTCGCCAGTTGCATTGCCAACGAAGAGGTCGATTTCGCCGTTCTTGACCGGGATGCCCTCAACGCCATCCTCCATGAACACCCGCGCCTTGGTAACAAGGTGTTGCTCATGTTGCTCGCGCTCATGACGAAGCGGCTACGCGACACGGGACTTCGCCTGGTTCCACACCTTGGCGCCGTGATCGTTTGATCCTTGCGCGTTGCTGACCCGTCGGCTATCGACCCGCCCGCCCCCTGCGGTGTGCGGTCATGCCGCGAGGTTCGCCGTCTGGCCGGCGATTCCTCCCGCGCCGAATAAACAGGCAGCGACAGCGTATAATTCTCATTTTGCTTTTTCGCTCGAAATCAATGGCACATGATGTCAAGTCACAGTTGACTGCCCTGCTTCAGCAGGCGCTGGCCAGCGTTGCGCCGACTGCAACCGATACGCCGATCTACCTCGAGCGTCCGCGTGATCCGACGCATGGCGACTTCGCTACCAACCTGGCGATGCAACTGGCCAAGGCGCTGAAGAAGAATCCGCGCGAAATCGCCGGCCAGTTGCTGGCCGAGCTGCCGGTATCGGTGCTGGTCGCCAAGGCCGAGATTGCCGGGGCCGGGTTCATCAATTTCACGCTCGATGCGCGGGCCAAGATCAATGTCGTCAGCGCCGTGCTGGTAGACGGGGATAACTATGGGCGTTCGCAGCTCGGTGGCGCGCGGACGGTGCAGGTCGAGTTCGTCTCGGCCAATCCGACCGGCCCGCTGCACGTCGGCCACGGTCGCGGCGCCGCCTACGGCGCGTCGCTATCGAACCTGCTGGCCTTCGCCGGCTGGGATGTGACGCGCGAGTATTACGTCAATGACGCCGGCCGCCAGATGGACATCCTCGGGCTGTCGACCTGGCTGCGTTACCTCGAGCAGCACGGCGGTAGCGTACCGTTCCCGCCCAACGCCTATCAGGGTGGATATGTGCGCGACATGGCGGCGCAGATGACGGCGGCGCATGGCGCCAAGTACGTCCGTCCGGCCGAAGCTGTGCTGGCCGGTACACCGGGCCTGCCGGAGGCCGACCGGGCCGACGACGAAGCGAAACAGCAGCGCGAACTGCATCTCGATGCGCTGATTGCCCGCGCCAAGGAGTTGCTCGGCGCCGACTGGGCCTATGTGCATCAGCATGCGCTGTCCGAACAGCTGGCCGACTGCCGCGACGACCTCGAACAATTCGGCGTCCATTTCGACGTCTGGTTCTCGGAAAAGGCGCTCTACGACACCGGCCTGGTTGCCCGTTGCGTCGATCTGCTGGAAAAGAAGGGTCATCTCTATGTGCAGAACGGTGCCAGGTGGTTCAAGTCGACGGCATTCGGCGACGAGAAGGACCGCGTCGTCCAGCGCGAGAACGGCCTGTACACCTATTTCGCCTCCGACATCGCCTACCACCTGAACAAGTTCGAGCGCGGCTTCGACAAGGTCATCAATATCTGGGGCGCCGACCATCACGGCTACATCCCGCGCGTCAGCGGCGCCGTCAAGGCGCTCGACCTCGATGCCGACAGGCTGCAGGTGGCGCTGGTCCAGTTCGCGGTGCTCTACCGCAACGGCCAGAAGGCCTCGATGTCCACGCGCTCCGGCGAGTTCGTCACGCTGCGCGAGCTGCGCGGCGAGGTCGGCAACGATGCCTGCCGTTTTTTCTATGCGCTCAGGAAGTCGGACCAGCACCTTGATTTCGACCTCGACCTGGCCAAGAGCCAGACCAACGAGAACCCGGTCTATTACATCCAGTACGCCCACGCCCGCATCTGCTCGGTGATCGCCCAGTGGGACGGTGATGCCCAGACGCTGGCCGAGTCGGATCTGGCGCGCCTGAGCAACCCGCGCGAGCTGGCGATCGCCAACAAGCTGGCCGAGTTTCGCGATGTGATCGAGAACGCGGCCCGTGAGCTGGCGCCGCACCTGATCGCCTTCTACCTGAAGGATCTGGCTGGCGAGTTCCACGGCTGGTACAACGCCGAACGCATGCTGGTCGACGATGCAGCGCTGCGCGATGCGCGTGTCGCACTGGCTGCCGCCGTTCGTCAGGTGATCCGCAATGGTTTGACAATTCTGGGCGTCAGCTGCCCTGAGTCGATGTAAGGAAATCAGATGAGCCGAGACATGAAACCCAAGAGAGCCCAGCCCGTCAGGAAGAAGACGCGCGGCAACACGCTGATCGGCGTGTTCATCGGCCTGGTGATCGGCGTCGGCATCGCCGCCGGGGTGGTCTGGACCATGAACAAGTCTCCGCTGCCGTTCAACAAGCATGTGATGGCGCCGCCGGCCGTGCCGGAAGGCAGCAAGCCGGCCAATGGCAAGGCGCCGTCCAATGGCGCTGATGCACAGCCGGCGCAGCCGATGGCGCTGCCGGGCAAGCCGGGCGACCCGATCCCCGAGAAGCGCTTCCAGTTCTACGACATCCTGCCGGGCAAGTCCGATGCGGTCCCGGACAAGGCAGGGAAGCCGCCCGCCGCCAAGGAAGAGCCGAAGAAGGAAGAAAAGAAGGAGGA
>JBFZCS010000205.1:0-8022 GCA_041307825.1 Azonexaceae bacterium | reverse complement strand
GAGGGCATGCCGGCCGAGATCGACCCGGACCAGTTCAGGTCGATCCCGGATCTGCTCGACAAGCTCTTCGTCAAGTTCGCTGACCGACCGGCCTATCACAACCTCGGCCACACCATCAGCTACGCCGAACTGGAACAGCTGTCGCGGGCTTTCGCCGCCTTCCTGCAGGGGCTGCCCGGCATGGGCAAGGGCGAGCGGGTGGCGGTCATGTCGCCCAATCTGCTGCAGTACCCGGTGGTGCTGTTCGGGATCCTGCGCGCCGGGATGACGGTGGTGAATGTCAATCCGCTGTACACGCCGCGCGAACTCGAACACCAGTTGAAGGACTCCGGTGCCAAGGCCATTGTCATCGTCGAGAACTTCGCCCAATCCCTGCAGCAGGTCATGGGCAGAACCGCGGTCGAACATGTGGTCACCACGCAGATCGGCGACCTGCTGCCGATCCCGAAGCGCTGGCTGGTCAATTTCGTGATCAAGCACGTCAAGAAGATGGTGCCGGCGTGGCGCATCGACAGTGCCATAACGCTGCGCACAGCACTCGAGCGCGGCCGTTCGGCGCGCTTCAATCCGGTCGATGTGAACAGCGAAGACATCGCCTTTCTCCAGTACACCGGGGGCACCACCGGGGTCGCCAAGGGCGCGATGCTCAGCCACCGGAATATTCTCGCCAATCTGGAACAGACCGGTATCTGGATTTCGGTCAGCTTCAAGGAGGGTGCCGAAATCGTCATCGCCCCGCTGCCGATGTATCACATCTTCTGCCTCACCTCGACACTGTCGTTCATGAAGTGGGGCAGCCTCAGCGTGCTGATCACCAATCCGCGCGACCTGGCGGCCTTGGTCACGGAAATGGGACGCTGGAAGTTCACTACGATGACCGGCGTCAACACGCTGTTCAACGGGCTGCTGAACACGCCGGGATTCGCGCAGATCGACTTCTCCGCGCTGAAGGTCGTGGTCGGCGGTGGCGCCGCCGTGCAGAAGCCCGTGGCCGAACGCTGGCAGCAGGTGACCGGGCACTATCTCACCGAAGCCTACGGCCTGACCGAGACCTCGCCGGGTGCCTGCTGCGTGCCGCTCGGTGCCGCCTGGGACGGCAGCGTCGGCTTGCCCCTGCCGTCCACCGGGGTGTCGATCCGCGATGAGGATTTCAACGAACTGCCGGTGTGGACCGGCGCCGGCGACATCGAGAAACACACCGGCGAAATCTGCATTCGCGGCCCGCAGGTAATGAAAGGCTACTGGAACAATCCTGTGGAAACAGCCAATGTCTTGCGCGCCGGCTGGCTGAAGACGGGCGACGTCGGCCATCTGGACGACCAGGGCCGGGTCACCATCACCGACCGCAAGAAGGACATGATTCTGGTGTCGGGCTTCAATGTCTACCCCACCGAAGTCGAGAGCGTCGTCGCGGCGCACCCGGGCGTCCTCGAATGTGCCGTGGTCGCCGTGCCCGACGAAAAGTCAGGCGAGGCGGTCAAGGTGGTCATTGTCAGGAAAGACCTGAGTCTCACCAAAGAGGACGTGATCGAGCACTGCCGGGCGCAACTGACGGGCTACAAGCTGCCGCGCCACGTCGAATTCCGCGATGTCCTGCCCAAGACACCGATCGGAAAAATCTTGCGCCGCGAACTGCGCGATGCAGTCAATCGCTAGCGGATGCCTGCGGTTACTTGTAGCATTCCGTGCAAGACGGCGGCATGCTATCCATGCTATAAACGAAACGGCCAAGTCCTCGAAAATACGACGCCATGATCTCCATCGAACTCTTTTCCCACAATTCGGCAATCGTCAGCATCGCGGCCGGAAAACCGCTGTTTTCTCAAGGCGAGGCAGGTCATCTGATGTTCGTCCTGAAGTCAGGTGAGGCTGACGTCTTGGTCAACGGCCGCATCGTGGAAACCCTGGAGCACGGCAGTATCGTCGGCGAAATGGGGCTTGTCTCCCCCGGGCCGCGTTCGGCAACGGTAGTCGCCCGTACCGATTGCGAATTCGTTGCCGTCGATGAAAAACGTTTCCAGTTTCTCGTTCAGCAAACGCCGTTCTTCGCTACCCAGGTCATGCGCGTGATGGCGGAACGCCTGCGCAACCTTGACCGGATGGTCACCGCCACAGACGACAACTGACCCTGCCACCCGGCCGGGAATCCAGCGCATCCGTGGTCGGCGAGTGATTCACGCTGGCGCGGTCAACGGCGTTTCAGATGCCATTTTCAATCCGGCTATCTCGCGATAGAGGCCGGCCTGGCGGGCGGCCATCTAAGCCTTCGTCGAGGATCCGGACGGCTACAGGATCAAGCTGATTCAGCGCACCTGACCGGCATCAAAGTTCCGCCGGTTGATCGCGTAGTCCCTGATCTCCCCGCGGAACGGCAGCAACAACATGCCATCCAGACAGGAAACCTCGCGCGGGTCGCCATGGTCGCGAATGCCGATAGTCATGCCTGTCTGGCCGGCGCGCGGCTGGTCGCGATAGGTGCCGAACAGCCGGTCCCACCAAGGCAGGTTGAAGCCGAAATTGGAATTGGTCTCGTCGTCCTCGATCGAGTGATGAACTCGATGCATGTCCGGCGTCACGACGACCCAGCGCAAAATTCGGTCGAGCCTTGCCGGCAAGCCGATATTGCCATGATTGAACATGGCCGTGGCATTGAGCAGCACTTCGAAGATCACCACGGCGACGACCGGCGGGCCCAGCACGACGATGGTGGCAAACTTGATCAGCATGGACAGCACGATTTCGAGTGGATGGAAACGCGCTCCGGTGGTCACGTCGTAATCCAGGTCGGCGTGATGAACGCGGTGCAAGCGCCACAAGAGCGGCACGGCGTGGACCATGACGTGCTGAAGCCAGATGACGAAGTCCAGTGCGATCACCGCCAGCGGCACAGCCACCCAGAACGGCACCGGGAAATGATTGAGAATTCCCCAGCCGTTTTTCGCGCAAAAGGCGGCCAGGCCGACCCCAGCCAGTGGGAATATCAGGCGCAACAGCGCTGTGTCGAGCACAACGAGGCCGAGGTTGCTGGTCCAGCGCAGGGTCTTGGATACGGTCAGGACGCGGCGTGGCGCGAGCAATTCCCAGAAGCCAATCACCGCGAATATGCCGAGAAAGAAGCCGAGCCTGATCGCGGGTTCGTTGGCCAGTACCGTCTGTTCGAAGTTCATCGGCGCATTCCAGTGCGGTCCGGCGCAGGGTTGCGGCCAGCGCTGACCTGAAACGGCATCGTCAGAACACCAGGACCTTGTCAGCTTCCGCTGTCCACGCGGCCAGATCGTTGAGTGTCTTGCGCACGGCGCCGGCCACCAGTTCGCCGTCCTCGATGCCGCGCGCGGTCATGCAGGTGCCGCACAGCCCGACCTCGCCTGCCATGGCCACCATTTTCACCATGTCCGCGGCGTTGTAGTAGCCGTCGGGAAGTTTCTGACCGGCCTTGGCGCAGGCGACGGCATCGCCCATCAGGAATACCCGGATTTGTTGCCCGGGCTGTTTGGAAACCGCCTTGGCGAGGCGCAAGCCGTTGTAGCTACGCTCAGTGCCGTAGGGCGGGTCGTTGAGGATGAACAGTGTATTGGTCATGATTGCCTGCCTCCGTACCTGATTAAATTAAACAATCCAACGACTGTTGGATCATTGTGCGGTACGCGTTCAGGCTTGTCAATGTCGTTCGATTCCCGGAGCGTCAATCAGCGCGGCAATTTCCCCGCACGCCCAGGCAACGGCGTGTGCGACGAGCCGTGGGTAGCGACCAGTTCACCGGCATGGACGCAGCGCGTCGCGGGTCTCCCGGTCATGGCATGTGCTTCTATGAATTCAGTAGCTGTTTGATGATGGCGACGATCTCGGGATCGTCGAACTCGCGGCCGCCGACTGCCTTCAAGGCCAGCCGTCCCTGGCGGTCGACCACGAAAGTGGTCGGTAATCCCTTGACCGGCCAGGTCGCCATCGCCTTCGAATCGCGGTCGAACAGCACCGGAAATTCAGTGATGCCGGTGAAGGAAAACACCATGTCCGGGTCTTCGCCGACATTGACGGCGAGCACTTCGAACTCGGCGGACTTGAAGCGTTTGCGCAGACGGGCGAGCGAGGGAAATTCCTTGCGGCAGGGCGGGCACCAGGTCGCCCAGAAATTAACCAGAACCACCTTGCCACGATAGCCGGCGAGATCGACCGGCTTGCCATCGCTGTCCAGCAGGCGCAAAGCCGGCGCCGGCATGGGGGCTGGCAGGGAAGTCATGCCACGGCCTTGCGCCCGCAGGATCGGGGCCAGCGCCAGCAACCCAAGGCCAGCACTGGCGTACAGGAAACGACGGCGCTCAGCCTTTGGCACAGGAAAGCTTGTCGAGAACGATTTCATGATTTCCCTTGTCATCGCGATAGCGGGCGACGAGGCGGAAGGTGCCGGATAGTGGAACTTCCAGCGTCGCCATACCCATGATCCAGTCGCCTGGCTCGAATGTGATTTCACTTTGGAACTGCGCCCAGCGGAAGGCGATGCGGGCAGCTTCCGACACCCCGGACTTCGCCCACTCCACATCCCATGCTTCGGGCAGCCGTAGCGCAACACGCTTGCCATCGGCGCTGATCGCCTGCCAGTCAGCCAAGCGCGTGGTCAACTTGTCCGCACTGCCATTGTGCATGCCGAAGGAAAAACCACAGGCTTGCGCATAGGGCCGGATCGTCGCCTCGGGGAAGCCGCGCGCACCGTAAAAAGCCGTGCGTGAAACGCTGCCCAGTGGATTGGCGGTGAGCATAACGGCGCTTTGCGCGGCGCGATGCGTCCATGTGGTTTCGTCTTCGGCGCGGACAAAGAGACTGGCGCTGCCCAGTAAAGCGCAGACGATGAGCAGACGGATGTTCATTGGTGGGGCTTTTGAAAAGGATCGGTACCGTGACGACAATCGCAAGCGAGGCGCCGACGGTTCCAGGCCGGGGAGCCGTTCGGAACGATCGGGATTTTCATTCTGGTTTCTATCATAGATGATCTAACGATCATTAGATCAATCTAGGCAATAGGACTAACGCTGTCAAGATGAATTGACACTGCTTCCGTGGCCGCTTAGATTCAGCATCATGAACGACACGCGACGTATCAAGGATTTGCTTTACGAGCAGGTGGCCCGCATCGGCAAGGCGGCCGGCAGTCCGAAGCGGCTGGAGCTCATCGAAATGCTCTGCCAGGGTGAAAAAACCGTGGAGACCCTGGCCCGCGAAACCTCCATCAGCATGAAGCTGGCGAGTGCGCATTTGCGCGAGCTGCGCGCGGCGCATCTGGTCGAGACGGAAAGGCAGGGCAAGAATGTCATCTACCGCATTGCCAACCGCGCGGTGGCCGAGTTCTGGGTGGCGATCCGCTCACTGGCTGAAGATCGCCTGGTCGAGTTGAAAATGGCGCTGGCACAGTTGACCAGCGATCCGCGCCAACTTACGCCGCAGGATCGCGACTCACTGGTCCGGATGGCGAAAGCGGGGAGCGTCATCGTTCTCGACGTGCGGCCATCGGCGGAGTACGAGGCGGCGCATTTGCCCTACGCGCAATCGATGCCGATCGAGGAACTGAAAACCCGTCTGGCCGAGCTGCCGCAAGGAAAAACCATCGTCGCCTACTGCCGCGGCCCGTATTGCCTGATGGCGCGGGATGCGGTGCTGCTGCTGAAACAGCAGGGCTTCGAGGCGATTCATCTACCGGAAGGCGTTGCCGAATGGGGTATGGCGCCGGTGCGCTGACGGGGTTGCCGACGTCGTTCAGGTTTATTCGCCGAAAACCGCCTTCCACAGCATGTTGACCGCAGCAATGTATTTTTCGATACCTTCACGCTCGCTGTAACCTTGGGGATTGGCGCTCAGGCGCTTGGCATGCTGCAGGCGGCGGAATTCCCGGTAGGCGTTGCCGGCGGCTTCCGCCAGATCGGCCGGAATCAGCCCGAGTTCGGCGGCTATCCTGAGCAGGGCGATGTTGCCGAGGTTGCCGGTCAGGCGCTGGTGCTGATGGGCATGGCCGAGGACCAGGTACTGGACGATGAACTCGACGTCGATGATGCCGCCGGGGTCATGCTTGAGGTCGAACAGGATCTCGCTTTTCGAGGCGTGGGCGTCATACATCTTGCGGCGCATGGCGACGACTTCTTCCTTCAGCTTGGCCAGGTCGCGCTGCTGACAAAGAATTTCGCGACGAAATTCCTCGAAGCGGGCGCCGACGGCCGGATCGCCGGCGCAGAAGCGGGCGCGGGTCAGCGCCTGGTGCTCCCAGGCCCAGGCCTTGTCGAGCTGGTAGTCGCGGAAGGAATCGAGCGATACGGCGAGCAGGCCGGAGTCGCCATTCGGGCGCAGGCGCAGGTCGGTCTCGAACAGGATGCCGGCCGAGGTCTGGCTCGATAGCCAGGTGTTCAGGCGCTGGCCGAGGCGGGCGTAGTTTTCTTCCGCATCGGGGTCGGGGTCGTCGTAGAGGTAAACCAGATCGAGGTCCGAGACGTAGCCGAGGTCCTTGCCGCCCAGCTTGCCATAGCCGATGATCGCGAATTTGGGCGTTGCGCAATGCCGCTTCCTGATCGTTTCCCAGCACAGCGGCAGGGTTTCCTGAACGATGATGTCGGCCAGTTCGGTGAGGTGGTCGGACACCGTCTCGATCGTCTGAAACCCGGCCAGGTCCTGCGCCAGCAGGCGGAAGATCTGCGCGTGGTGCATTTCGCGCAGGATGTCCATTTCGCGTTCGGTATCGCCGGCATGGTCGGCCAGGCTGCGGCGCAATTCCTCGCGAAAACTCGCCCAGTCGGTGGCGATGTCGTAGAGGCGCGGATCGAGCAGTTCGTCGAGCAGCAGCGGGTGGCGGCCCAGGTAGTCGGTGGCCCACGACGAGGCGCAGACCATGTCGGCAACGCGCCGCAGCGCCATCGGATATTGCTGCAGCAGGGCCAGATAGGCGCCGCGGCGGCTGATGCTTTCGACGAAGTTCAGGCCGCGCGCCAACGTCGTGTCCGGGTTGCCGGTGGCGCCGGCGGCTTCGATCAGGCGCGGCCCGATGGCATCGAGGCGCGAGCGGTTGGCGGTCGGCAACTGCAGGTAGCGGTTCGATGCCCGCAACTCGGCGAGACGGACGATGGCTTCCCGCGGTTGCCGATAACCGAGTTCGCCGAACGATTCGATGGCGGTGTCGTCGTCGAGTTGCCCCATCCACAGGCCGGTCAGCGGATGCTCGCCAGCCTCGGGGTCGGAAAAGATCTGCTCGAAATGGCGGCTGACCTTCTCGCGATGTGCGTTGAGTATGGACAGCATGGCCGGCCAGTCGGCAAACCCCATGCTGCGGGCGGTACTCGCCTGGTCGGCCGGGTTTGCCGGCAGCATGTGCGTCTGCTTGTCCTCGATGTATTGCAGGCGGTGTTCGAGACGGCGCAGGAAGATGTAGGCCGCGCGCAATTCATCCTCGATTTCGCCCTGGATCAGCCGGCGCTCGGCCAGCAGCTTGAGGACCGAAAGCGTCGGGCGAATCTGCAGCGCCGGGTCGCGTCCGCCGCGAATGAGCTGGAAAACTTGGGCGATGAACTCGATTTCGCGGATGCCGCCGGGGCCGAGCTTGACATGGTCGGCCATGTCCTTGCGCGCGACTTCGCGACGAATCTGCGCGTGCAGGTCACGCATGGCGTTGATGGCGCCGAAATCGAGGTACTTGCGGAAGACGAACGGGCGGGCGATCTTCTGCATGGCGGTGACCCACTCCGGCTGCAGGTTGTCGCCGTCGTTCATGGTGCGCCCCTTGATCCAGGCGTAGCGTTCCCATTCGCGGCCCTGGGTGATGAAGTAGTTTTCCAGCGCGTCGAGCGAACAGACCAGCGGGCCGGAATCGCCATTCGGGCGCAGGCGCATGTCGACGCGGAACACCTGGCCGTCGGCGGTGATTTCGCCGAGGGCCGAAATCACGCGCTTGCCGAGGCGGGTGAAGAAATCGTAGTTCTCGATGCTCTTCGGCCCGGCGGTGTCGCCCTCCTCGGGATAGACGAAGATGTAATCGACGTCGGACGAGACATT
>JBFZCS010000204.1:0-8390 GCA_041307825.1 Azonexaceae bacterium | reverse complement strand
CGTGTGCTCTTCCGATCTTCCGGAAGATTTCCTTGTTGGTCGGGTCGTCGCGACGAACGTCGTCGACAAGCAAACCGGCGAAGTCATCGCCAATGCAAACGATGAGATTACCGAAACTCTGCTCGCCAACTTGCGCGAGGCTGGAGTCACGACTCTGGAGACGCTGTACACGAACGAACTCGATCGCGGCGCGTTTATCTCCAACACGCTGCGCGCTGATGAAACTGCCTCCCGCCAGGCTGCCCGCATCGCCATCTATCGCATGATGCGCCCGGGCGAGCCGCCGACAGAGGAAGCGGTCGAAATCCTGTTCAACGGTCTGTTCTATTCCGACGAACGTTACGACCTGTCCGGCGTTGGCCGCATGAAGTTCAATCGTCGCTTGGTACGAGCCGATGTCACAGAGTTCAAGGTAACGATCAAGAGTCTTGCCTCCAAGGCCGAAGCAGCGCTGAAGAATCTCGCGGAAGGCTCGGGGTTCCCGCTGGCCGCCATTCAGGACCTGGTCAGCCTGTTGCCCTACGGTGCCCGTGCCCTGGCGGAAAACCTGACGTCCGGCGAAGCCGATGCATTGCTGGCCAGGATCAAGCCGCTGGGCGCGAACGCCGAGGTACGCGAGCAGCTGACGCTATCCCCGCGTGACATCGTCGAGGTCATCAATGTCCTGGTCGAACTGCGTAACGGTCGCGGCGAAATCGACGACATCGATCACCTCGGCAATCGTCGCGTACGTTCCGTTGGCGAACTGGCGGAAAACCAGTTCCGCGCCGGACTTGTGCGCGTCGAACGTGCCGTCAAGGAACGCCTGTCGCAAGCCGAATCCGATAACCTGATGCCGCATGACCTGATCAACGCCAAGCCGATCAGCGCCGCGATCAAGGAATTCTTCGGGTCCAGCCAGTTGTCGCAGTTCATGGACCAGACTAACCCGCTGTCGGAGATCACGCACAAGCGTCGTGTTTCCGCCCTCGGCCCCGGTGGCTTGACGCGTGAACGCGCCGGCTTCGAGGTCCGCGACGTGCATCCGACCCACTACGGTCGCGTTTGCCCGATCGAAACGCCGGAAGGTCCGAATATCGGCCTGATCAATTCTCTGGCCTTGTTCGCCCGGGTCAACGACTACGGTTTCATTGAAACCGCCTACCGCAAGGTGGTCGATGCCAAGGTGACCGATCAGATTGAATATCTGTCGGCGATCGAGGAGGGCAATTACGTCGTCGCCCAGGCCAACGCCTCGCTCGAAAAAGATGGCCGTCTTTCCGACGATCTCGTGACCTGCCGTGAAAAAGGCGAAACCATCCTCGCCGAGCCGGCCCGCGTTCAGTACATGGACGTTGCGCCAAGCCAGATTGTTTCCGTTGCCGCTTCGCTGATTCCCTTCCTTGAGCACGACGATGCGAACCGCGCCCTGATGGGGGCCAACATGCAGCGTCAAGCGGTGCCCTGCCTGCGTCCGGAAAAGGCGCTGGTCGGCACCGGCATCGAGCGCACTGTCGCGGTCGACTCCGGTACGGCAGTTGTTGCGCGGCGCGGCGGACTGGTCGACTATGTCGATGCTGCCCGCGTGGTGGTTCGCGTCAATGATAACGAGACCGTGGCTGGTGAGGTTGGCGTCGATATCTACAACCTGGTCAAATACACCCGTTCGAACCAGAACACCAACATCAACCAGCGTCCGCTGGTCCGCGTTGGCGATCTGATCGCGCGCGGTGACGTGGTCGCCGATGGCGCCTCGACCGACAAGGGCGAACTGGCCCTCGGCCAGAACATGCTGATCGCCTTCATGCCGTGGAATGGCTACAACTTCGAAGACTCGATCCTGATCTCCGAACGCGTTGTTGCCGAGGATCGTTACACCTCGATCCACATCGAGGAACTGACGGTAGTTGCCCGCGACACCAAGCTCGGCCCCGAGGAAATCACCCGCGATATCGCTTCGCTGGGCGAAACCCAGCTTTCGCGTCTCGACGAGTCCGGCATTGTTTACATTGGCGCCGAAGTTCAGGCGGCCGACGTCCTGGTGGGTAAGGTCACGCCGAAGGGCGAAACCCAGTTGACGCCGGAAGAAAAGCTGTTGCGTGCCATCTTCGGCGAAAAGGCATCGGATGTTAAGGACACTTCGTTGCGCGTGCCGTCCGGTATCGCCGGTACCGTCATCGACGTTCAGGTCTTCACCCGTGAAGGCATCGAGCGTGACAAGCGTGCCCAGGCCATCATCGAAGACCACCTGCGCCACTACAAACTGGATCTGGCTGACCAGATGCGTATCGTCGAGCGCGATGCTTTCGAGCGTATCGGCCGTCTGATTCTCGGCAAGAAGGCCAATGGCGGTCCCAAGAAGCTGGCCAAGGGTTCGATCATCGACCAAGCCTACCTGGATAGCATGGATCCGCACCACTGGTTCGACATCCGTGTCGCCGAGGAGGATGTCGCGCAGCAGCTCGAGCAGGTCAAGGAAGGTCTGGAACAGGCACGCAAGAACTTCGACGTGGCGTTCGAAGGCAAGCGCAAGAAGTTGACCCAGGGCGACGAATTGCCGCCGGGCGTGCAGAAGATGGTCAAGGTGTACGTCGCCGTCAAGCGTCGTCTGCAGCCAGGCGACAAGATGGCTGGCCGGCACGGGAACAAGGGCGTCGTGTCGCGCATTCTGCCGGTCGAAGACATGCCGTACATGGAAGACGGCAATCCGGTCGACATCGTGTTGAATCCGCTTGGTGTGCCGTCACGGATGAACGTCGGCCAGATTCTTGAAGTGCACCTCGGCCTCGCCGCCAAGGGGCTGGGTCACAAGATCGGCGCCATGCTGCGTGCCGAAGCCAACGCCAAGGAGGTGCGCTCTTTCCTCGACCAGATCTACAACTCCAATGGAAAGCCCGAGAAGCTCGAGGAGCTGAGCGATGGCGAGGTCATCGAAATGGCGCGGAACCTTGAAGGCGGCGTCCCGTTTGCGACACCGGTGTTCGATGGTGCCAAGGACAGCGAAATCAAGGCCATGCTGGCACTCGCCGGCATGCCGTCCTCCGGCCAGATGACCCTGTTCGACGGCCGTACCGGTGAAGCGTTCGAACGTCAGGTGACGGTCGGCTATATGCATTACCTGAAACTGCATCACTTGGTCGACGACAAGATGCACGCCCGTTCGACCGGCCCATACTCGCTGGTCACCCAGCAACCGCTGGGCGGCAAGGCGCAGTTCGGCGGCCAACGCTTCGGCGAAATGGAAGTCTGGGCTCTCGAAGCATACGGCGCTGCTTACGTGCTGCAGGAAATGCTGACCGTGAAATCCGATGACGTGAATGGCCGTACAAAAGTGTACGAAAACATCGTCAAGGGCGAGCATCGTATCGATGCCGGCATGCCGGAATCCTTCAATGTGCTGGTCAAGGAAATCCGTTCGCTGGCGATCGATATCGATCTGGAACGTTACTGATTCAGGGCTTAGGAGTTACACGATGAAAGCATTGCTCGATCTGTTCAAGCAGGTAACCGCCGAGGAAGAATTCGACGCGATTACGATTGGTCTGGCCTCGCCCGACAAGATCCGTTCCTGGTCCTATGGTGAAGTCAAGAAGCCGGAAACGATCAACTACCGTACCTTCAAGCCGGAGCGCGATGGCCTGTTCTGCGCCAAGATTTTTGGCCCGATCAAGGATTACGAGTGCCTGTGCGGCAAATACAAGCGCCTCAAGCACCGGGGCGTGATCTGCGAGAAGTGTGGCGTCGAAGTGACACTGGCCAAGGTGCGTCGCGATCGCATGGGGCACATCGAACTGGCCTCGCCGACCGCCCACATCTGGTTCCTGAAGTCACTGCCGTCCCGTCTCGGCATGGTGCTCGACATGACGCTGCGCGATATCGAACGCGTGCTGTATTTCGAGGCCTACGTCGTTTGCGATCCTGGTCTGGTAAGCAATCTTCAGCGTGCCCAGTTGCTGACCGAAGAGCAATATCTGGAAATGATGGAAGAGCATGGCGACGAATTCCAGGCGCTGATGGGCGCCGAGGGTATTCGCGAGCTGCTGCGCAACCTCGATCTGAACAGCGAGGTCGAGTCCCTGCGCGATGAACTTCAAGTCACCAGTTCAGAAGCGAAGAACAAAAAGCTCGCCAAGCGTCTGAAGATTCTCGAAGGCTTCCAGAAGTCCGGCATCAAGCCGGACTGGATGGTTCTCGAGGTGTTGCCGGTGCTGCCGCCGGACCTGCGTCCGCTGGTGCCGCTGGATGGTGGCCGCTTTGCGACTTCCGACCTGAACGATCTCTACCGTCGCGTCATCAACCGGAACAACCGTCTGAAGCGCCTGCTCGAGCTGAAGGCACCGGAAATCATCGTGCGTAACGAAAAGCGCATGCTGCAGGAGTCCGTGGACTCACTGCTCGACAACGGCCGTCGCGGCAAGGCGATGACCGGCGCCAACAAGCGTCCGCTAAAGTCGCTGGCCGACATGATCAAGGGCAAGGGCGGTCGTTTCCGTCAGAACCTGCTCGGCAAGCGCGTCGACTACTCCGGCCGTTCGGTCATCGTCGTCGGCCCGCAGCTCAAGCTGCACCAGTGCGGCCTGCCCAAGCTGATGGCGCTGGAGCTGTTCAAGCCGTTCATCTTCCACAAGCTGGAAGTGCTCGGCTACGCCACCACCATCAAGCAAGCCAAAAAGATGGTCGAAGGCCAGGAGCCGGTCGTTTGGGACATCCTTGAAGATGTCATCCGCGAACATCCGGTCATGCTGAACCGGGCTCCGACCCTGCACCGTCTGGGTATCCAGGCGTTCGAGCCGACCCTGATCGAAGGTAAGGCCATCCAGCTGCACCCGCTGGTCTGTGCCGCCTTCAACGCCGACTTCGACGGTGACCAGATGGCTGTTCACGTCCCGCTGTCGCTTGAAGCGCAAATGGAAGCCCGCACGTTGATGCTGGCTTCCAACAACGTGCTGTCACCTGCCAACGGTCAGCCGATCATCGTGCCGTCGCAGGATATCGTGTTGGGTCTATATTACGCGACCCGCGAAAAAGTTAACGGCAAGGGTGAGGGCATGTATTTTGCCAACACCAACGAAATCGAACGTGCCATGGCGGCTGGTGAGCTTGATGTTCACTCGCGCATCTCGGTGCGGTTGCCGCAATATGAACCTGCTGCGGTCGACGGCGAATGGGACGAGAAAATCGTTCGCGTTGAAACGACGGCCGGTCGTGCGCTGCTCTCGAAAATTCTGCCGAAAGGTATCCCGTTCAAGAGTATTGACCGTGCCCTGAAGAAGAAGGAAATTTCCAAGCTGATCGATGAGTCCTTCCGTCGTTGCGGCCTGAAGGAAACGGTTGTTTTCGCCGACAAGCTGATGCAGAACGGCTATATGCTGGCGACGCGTGCCGGCATTTCCTTCTGTTCTGACGACATGCGGGTTCCGGCCAAAAAGCACGAGATTATCGCCGCCGCCGAGGCGGAAGTGAAGGAAATCGAAACCCAGTACACCAACGGTCTGGTAACCAATGGCGAGCGCTACAACAAGGTCGTTGATATCTGGGGTCGTACCGGCGACCAGGTGGCGAAGGTCATGATGGACGAACTCGGCCACGAGGAAACCATCGATCGCCACGGCAAGAGGGTTAAGCAGGATTCCTTCAACTCCATCTACATGATGGCCGACTCCGGTGCCCGCGGTTCCGCCGCCCAGATTCGCCAGCTGGCCGGCATGCGTGGCCTGATGGCCAAGCCGGACGGCTCGATCATCGAGACGCCGATTACCACCAACTTCCGCGAAGGCCTGAACGTTCTTCAGTACTTCATCTCGACCCACGGCGCCCGCAAGGGCCTGGCCGACACCGCGCTGAAGACTGCCAACTCCGGCTACCTGACGCGTCGCTTGGTTGACGTGACGCAGGATCTGGTCATCACCGAAGACGACTGCGGCACCGCCAATGGCTTTGCCGTCAAGGCGCTGGTCGAAGGTGGCGAGGTCATTGAGCCGTTGCGCGAGCGAATCCTCGGTCGTGTGACCGGTGAAGACCTCGTCGACCCGGAAACCCAGGAAACCGTGATTTTCTCCGGCACCATGCTGGACGAAGATCTGGTCGACCTGATCGACAAGCTGGGCATCGATGAAGTCAAGGTTCGCACGCCGCTGACCTGCGAAACCCGTTACGGCCTGTGCGCCAAGTGCTACGGTCGCGACCTCGGTCGCGGCAGCATGGTCAATGCCGGTGAATCGGTCGGCGTGATCGCTGCACAGTCGATCGGCGAACCGGGTACCCAGCTCACCATGCGCACCTTCCACGTGGGTGGCGCGGCGTCGCGGGCGGCGGTTGCATCGCAGGTCGAGTCGAAATCTGCCGGTACGGTGCGGTTTACCGCGACAATGCGCTACGTGACCAGTGACAAGGGCGAGAAGGTCGTCATCTCCCGTTCCGGCGAGGTGCTGATCGCCGATGATCATGGTCGCGAGCGTGAGCGTCACAAGGTGCCTTACGGCGGGATGCTCGCCGTCGATGATGGCAAGGTGGTCAAGGCCGGCACCAAGCTGGCGACCTGGGATCCGCATACCCGTCCGATCGTCGCCGAATACGCCGGTACTGTCCGCTTCGAAAACGTCGAAGAGGGTGTCACCGTCGCCAAGCAGGTAGACGACGTGACCGGCCTCTCGACCCTGGTCGTGATCGACCACAAGCGCGGTGGCAAGGCGGCGACCAAGGGTGTTCGCCCGGTGGTCAGACTGCTTGATGAAAGCGGTCAGGAAGTGAAGGTCCACGGGAGCGACCATTCGGTCTCGATCGCCTTCCAGGTCGGCTCGATCATCTCGGTACTTGATGGACAGCAGGTCGGGGTCGGCGATGTGCTGGCGCGTATGCCCCAGGAATCGGCGAAGACCCGCGACATTACCGGCGGTCTGCCGCGCGTTGCCGAGTTGTTCGAGGCGCGCACGCCCAAGGATGCTTCCGTGCTGGCCGAAGTGACCGGTACGATCAGCTTCGGCAAGGATACCAAGGGCAAGCAGCGCCTGGTCATTACCGATCTTGAAGGCAATGCTCATGAATTCCTGATTTCGAAGGACAAGCATGTCCTGGTGCACGACGGCCAGGTGGTCAATATGGGCGAAAAGATCGTCGAAGGCTTGCCTGATCCGCATGACATATTGCGTCTGCAGGGCGTCGAGGCACTGGCGCGCTACATCACCGACGAAGTGCAGGACGTCTACCGACTGCAGGGTGTGAAGATCAACGACAAGCATATCGAGGTGATCGTTCGCCAGATGCTGCGCCGCATTACCATCATCGAGCCGGGCGACACCCGATTCATCAAGTCGGAACAGGTAGAGCGTGCAGAACTGTTCCGCGAGAATGACCGTATGATCGCGGACGGCAAACTGCCAGCGACTTTCGGCAACATGTTGCTCGGTATCACCAAGGCTTCCTTGTCGACTGACTCCTTCATCTCGGCGGCGTCTTTCCAGGAAACTACGCGCGTTCTCACCGAGGCTGCCATCATGGGCAAGCGCGACGAACTGCGTGGTCTCAAGGAAAACGTCATCGTCGGCCGTCTCATTCCCGCCGGTACCGGCCGTGCCTACCATCGCAGCCGCAAGGCTCAGGCGGCTGGCGAGGATCAGGCCGCCGGTCGCGGACTCGAGGGGGAAGTTGCCGAAACAGCTGTTCAGGAGGTCGATCAGGCCCCCTGATACAGTGTCTTACCCCGTGTCACGTTGACACGGGGGTTGATCGATCATAGAATATGCGGTTCTTGTCAGCGGAGGCTAATCATTGTCTCCGCTTTGGATAACAAAATTGCCGTCGTGCATCGTATTGCGAATGCCCGGCCGTTGAAGGAAGTTTGATATGCCGACTATCAATCAGCTCGTGCGCAAGCCGCGCGTTGCCGAGATTACCAAGAGCAAGGTTCCGGCTCTGGAAAAGTGCCCGCAAAAGCGGGGCGTCTGCACCCGCGTCTATACCACCACCCCGAAGAAGCCGAACTCCGCGTTGCGTAAGGTTTGCAAGGTTCGCCTGACCAATGGCTTCGAAGTCATTTCTTATATCGGCGGCGAAGGCCACAACCTGCAGGAGCACTCCGTGGTCCTGATTCGTGGTGGTCGTGTCAAGGATTTGCCCGGTGTGCGTTATCACACCGTGCGTGGCTCCCTGGATACTCAGGGCGTCAAGGATCGTAAGCAGTCCCGTTCCAAGTACGGGGCGAAGCGCCCGAAGGCTGCCTGATTTTCCAGGCGGCTTGAGTAAGTGGCCATCCGCATGGGTGGCCGTGAGAGCCGGGTGGGTGCGAACCCAGGCCCGGCTTTTCAACTGAATCGTGATTAATTGAGGTCAATATGCCCCGTCGTCGTGAAGTACCCAAGCGTGACATTCTTCCGGATCCCAAGTTCGGCAATGTCGAAGTCTCCAAGTTCGTG
>JBFZCS010000203.1:0-6953 GCA_041307825.1 Azonexaceae bacterium | reverse complement strand
CCCATGGATTCGAGGAACTCGGCCTTGTCGGCATCCTCGAGGTCGGCAATCTCGGCCTCGATCGCCGCGCACAGGGCGACCACCTCGGCGCCTTCGCCCGCGGCGTGGGCGCGCACGACATCGAGGTGCGGGTTGTTTTCGAAGCCGTCCTCGGCGACGTTGGCGGCGTAGAGCACCGGCTTGGCGGTGATCAGGCAGAAGGGCTTCAGGCTGGCCCATTCCTCCTTGGCCAGGTCGAGGGCGCGTACCGGCTTGCCTTGGTCGAGCTGGGCGAAGCACTTGTCGAGCACGGCGACGAGGATCTTGGCTTCCTTGTCGCCGGAACTGGCCGGGCGCCGGTAGCGATTCAGGGCCTTTTCCACGGTCGCCATGTCGGCCAGCGCCAGCTCGGTGTCGATGATCTCGATGTCGCGCAGCGGATCGACGCTGCCCGAGACGTGCACGACGTTGTCGTCGGCGAAGCAGCGCACGACGTGCACTACGGCATCCGTCTCGCGGATGTTGGCGAGGAACTGGTTGCCCAGGCCTTCGCCCTTCGAGGCGCCGGCGACCAGGCCGGCGATGTCGACGAATTCGACGATGGCCGGCTGGACCTTCTGCGGCTTGACGATGTCCGACAGCGCCTTGAGGCGCGGGTCCGGTACCTCGACGATGCCAACGTTCGGCTCGATGGTGCAGAACGGATAGTTGGCCGCGTCGATGCCGGCCTTGGTCAGGGCGTTGAATAGGGTGGATTTGCCGACGTTGGGCAGGCCGACGATGCCGCATTTCAAAGACATGGATTTTCCTTAGACGGCTTTGCCGTGCAACTGTTGCTGGGCGCCGGCAAAGTCGCCGGCGGCAAGTTTGGGCCAGGCCAGCAGGCAGCGGGCGAGGGCGTGTTCGATGTCCGGCAACTCGTCCTTGCGCGGCGGATGGAGCACGAAGTCGACGACTTCCTGGGCGAGGCTGAGTGTGCGCGGATGGCCGATGCCGAGGCGCAGGCGCCAGAAATCGGGGGTGCCGAGCCGGGCCTGGATGTCCTTGAGGCCGTTGTGGCCGCCGTTGCCGCCGCCTTGCTTGAGGCGGATCCCGCCGGGCGGCAGGTCGAGATCGTCGTGGATGACGAGAATCTCGCCCGGTTCGATCTTGTAGAAATTCGCCAGCGCCGCCACCGACTGGCCGGAACGGTTCATGAAGGTGGTCGGTTCGAGCAGCCAAGTGTCACCGGACCGTGCCGCTTTGCCGAAAAACTTGGCCTGCGGAGCGAGCGACGCCTTCAGCTTGTCGGCCAGGTGGTCGACAAACCAGAAGCCGACGTTGTGCCGGGTGGCTTCGTATTCCGGCCCCGGGTTGCCGAGGCCGACGATCAGGCGCGGTGGGTTCATGAAGGGCTAAATGAAAAAGCCGCCGGCGGCAAATTGCCAGCGGCGGCCATCACAGCATGGTGCCGGAAATTACTCGGCAGCCGCTTCGCCTTCGGCAGCTTCGGCTTCTTCGGAGCCGCCGCCCTTGCCGACGATGCCGACGACGACCGAGTCGTCCGTGCTGTGCTGGACGAGCTTGACGCCCTTCGGCAGCTTGATCTCGGACAGATGAATGGTGTCGCCGACGTCGAGTGCAGAGAGATCGACTTCGATGAAGGCCGGCAGATCCTTGGGCAGGCAATGCACGTCGAGTTCGGTGATGACGTGGTTGACCAGGCCGCCGTTGAGCTTGACGCCCGGCGAGGTTTCTTCGTTGACGAAGTGCAGCGGCACCTTGATGTGCAGTTCATGGGTGGCGTCGACGCGCTGGAAGTCGACGTGCAGGATCAGCGGCTTGAAGGCGTGACGTTGGGTGTCGCGCAGCAGGACCTGCTGCTTCTTGCCGTCGAGGACGATGTTGAGGATGGAAGCGTGGAATGCTTCCTTCTTCAGGTTGATCAGCAGATCGTTGTGGTCGATCTCGATGGCTTGCGGGGTTGCCGCGCCACCGTAGATGATGCCCGGTACTTTGCCAGCGCGACGCAGGCGGCGGCTCGCACCCGATCCCTGCAGCGTGCGCGCTTGCGCGTTGATTTCAAATTGCATGGTGATACTCCAGAGTATTTCCCGATCCGCGACCAGAGCGGGAAGGTTGAAAAAACTTAATCGATGAACAGTGACGACACGGAGTCGTCGTTGCTGATGCGGCGGATGGTTTCGGCCATGATCCCGGCAACCGACAACTGGCGGATGCGCGGCGAGGCAGCGGCGCCATCGCGCAGCGGAATCGTGTCGGTAACGACCAGGGCGTCGAGATCGGAGGCATTGACGCGGTCGACCGACGGGCCCGACAGCACCGGGTGCGTACAGTAGGCGACGACCTTGCTGGCACCGTCCTTCTTGAGCGCGGTGGCCGCCTTGCACAGCGTGCCGGCGGTATCGACCATGTCGTCCATGATGATGCAGGTACGGCCCTCGACCTCGCCGATGATGTTCATCACTTCCGAGACGTTGGCCTTCGGACGGCGCTTGTCGATGATCGCCAGGTCGCATTCGAGGCGCTTGGCCAGAGAGCGGGCGCGTACGACGCCGCCGTGGTCGGGGGAGACCACCATCGGATCCTCGTAATTCTGCTTGAGGATGTCTTCGAGCAGGATGGGCAGGGAATAGATGTTGTCGACCGGAATGTCGAAGAAGCCCTGGATCTGTTCGGCGTGGAGATCCATGGTCAGCACGCGGTCTACGCCGGAGGCGACCAGCATGTTGGCGACCAGCTTGGCGGCGATCGGCACGCGCGAAGAACGCGAACGGCGGTCCTGGCGGGCATAGCCGAAGTACGGAATGGCGGCGGTGATGCGGCCGGCCGAAGCGCGCTTGAGCGCATCGACGATGACCAGCAGTTCCATCAGGTTGTCGTTGCAGGGATCGCAGGTCGATTGCAGGACGAAAATGTCACGGCCGCGAACATGCTCCTGCAACTCGACACTGACCTCGCCGTCCGAGAACCGGCCGACCTTGGCGCGTCCGAGGTCGACGTACAGTTCCTGCGCGACATCGGCGGCCAGTTTCGGGTTGGCGTTGCCGGTGAAGACCATCAAGCTGTTATAGGCCATTTTCACGTCCCTTCGGGTGCTCCATCCTGGGTTGCCCGCCACAATGAAATTCTGGCAGGCTTGCGACCTGCCCGAAGGATACTGGCTGGGGAAGAAGGATTCGAACCTTCGAATGCCGGAATCAAAATCCGGTGCCTTGACCAACTTGGCGACTCCCCAGCGGGTCGTCTGCACGGGTTCGCGTGCGAACGAGGCGCGGATGTTACAGGAGTCGCCGGCTAAAATCCAGTGCTTTGTCAGAGAAATGCCAGTGGATGTTCGGCCAGACCGGCAGCCAGCCAGCCGTTCATGGCGCGCGGCAATTGCCGGAAAACCGCTTCGGCGCTCGCGTAATCCGCGAATCCGGCGAAGACGCAGGCCCCGGAGCCGGTCATCATGGCCTGTGGCGCGTATTGCCTGAGCCAGGCCAGGTACTCGGCAACCGCCGGGAAATGCGCGCAGGCCACCGCTTCGAGATCGTTGTGGCCCGCGCCGTGGCGCCAGTCGGCCGGGCGGATCGGCGCGCTGTCGCGCTTCAGTTCAGGGGCGCCGAAAATCGTCCCGGTTGGCACGTTGACCGCGGGATGCAGCACCAGATAGATCGCCGGTGGCAAGTCGACATTGGTGAAAGCCTCGCCGACGCCCTCGGCAAAAGTGTTGCGACCATGAATAAAGACCGGGACGTCGGCGCCCAGTTGCAAGCCGAGTTTTTCCAGCGCCGGCCGCGCCAGGCCGGTTTGCCACAGGTGATTGAGCGCCAGCAGGACGGTGGCCGCATCCGAACTGCCGCCGCCGAGGCCGCCGCCCATCGGCAGGCGCTTGTCGAGGCGGATCGTCGCCCCCTGGCGGCAGCCGGTCGCCGCCTGCAGCAGATGGGCGGCGCGGACGGTCAGGTCGTTGTCGGGCACCACGCCGGGCGTCGGCGTGGCGAGAACGATACGTCCGTCGGCGCGCGGGGAAAAATGCAGCTGGTCGCTGCGGTCGATGAAGCGAAACACCGTCTGCAGCAGGTGGTAGCCGTCGGCACGGCGGCCGACGACGTGCAGGAAAAGGTTGAGCTTGGCCGGCGCCGGCCAGGCGCTTTCCCAGGTCCACTCGCTCATGGCGCGGTGTTCCATGCCTCGATGCGCAGACGCAGCTCGATCTCGTTGTCGCGCCTGAGCGTCACCCGTTCGGCCAGGGCGCCGGGCGTGCTGTCCGGATAGACGTAGTCGACCTGCCAGCCGGCTGCGTCGAGGCGTACCGGGCGGCCGCTCGCGTCATTGTCGATTTGCGCTGGATCGCCGCGTCCGAGCAACCACTCGGGCAACTGGCGGATCGGCAGGCGCTGGCCGGTGACCTGTTCGATCAGCGCGTCGGGATCGCTGGATTCGTGCTGCCGGCCATCGCCGGTCCGCAGGATTGAAAGCGTCGGGCCGGTTTCGATTTCAGCGATGCCGACGCCGAGTGGATTGGCGATCAGGATGCGATCCCTGCCGTTTTTGTGCTCCCAGTCGAGTCGACCGCCGGAACTTTCCGCGGCCCGGTCCGGCAGGCTGACACGCAGCGCGAAGCGGGCTGCGAGCGCGAAGTCGCGAACCTGGTCACGCGCTGCCGGCGGTTCCGGAGGGACGCTGGCGCAGGCGGCCAGCAGGCCGCAGGCAAGCACGGCGCTGAAGCGCAGCATCAGGGCTGGAATTTTTTCCGCGCGCCGGCCAGCACTTCGCTGTCCGGATTTTTCTTGGCGGCCTCGTTCATGAGGCGCAATGCGTCGTCCTTGCGGCCCATGGTCCACAGCACCTCGCCGAGGTGGGCGGCGATTTCCGGATCGGCTTTTATGCCGTAGGCGGTTTCGAGCGTCTTGAGCGCTTCCGCCAGCTTGCCCTGGCGGAACAGCACCCAGCCCATGCTGTCCATGATGAAGGGGTCTTGCGGCGCCAGTGCGAGCGCCTGGGTGAGCAGTTTGTGCGCTTCGGCGAGGCGGACGTTGCGCTCGGCCAGCGAGTAGCCGAAGGCATTCAGCGCGTGCGCATGATCCGGTTTCAGTTTGATCAGGTGGCCGAGGTGTTTCTCGAGAACTTGCGGTTTGCCCTGGCGTTCGGCGGCCAGCGCTGTTTCGTAGAGCAGTTCCGGATTGTCGGGCTGTTTGGCGAGCGCCGCCTCGAGCAGCGCGTAGGATTCGTCGCCGCGTCCGGCTTCGCGTAGCAGTTGCGCTTCGACCAGGATCAGTTGGATCTTTTCAGCCGGGGTGCCGCCGCGTGTGGTGCGCAGCTGCTCCCGGGCTTCCTCGAGCTTGCCTTGGCGCAGGAGGATCTGTGCGGCCCGGCCGCGCGCCGCGATGTACTGGTCGCCGGCGGTGACTTGGCGATAATGATCGAGTGCGAGGTCCGGCTTCTTCTCTTCCTCTTCGAGTTGTCCGAGAAAGAAATGGACGGCGCTCTTGTCCGGAAAGTCCAATTTCAGAAGCTTCTCCAACTGGCTTCGCGCGCCGGCGGCATCGCCCTGCTGCAGCGCCAGCATGGCCACCGGATAGACCAAGTCCGGATTGTCGGGGGAGTCCTTGAGCAGGATGTCGAACTGGGCGCGGGCGGCGTCGTACTTGCGCTCGCTGATCAGCAGGCGGGCCAGGGTCAGGCGGGCGTCGCGGGCATCCGGCTTGCGCGCCAGAAACTCGTTGAGGCTCTCGATCGCGCTGGATGGAGAGGTCCGGGCCAGCAACTGGGCGTAGGCGAGTTCGGCGCTTTCCCAGTCGGGGCGCTGCTGCAGCGCCTTCTGGAATTCGCCCTGGGCGCGCATCAGGTCGTTGGCGCTAACCGCCGCGAGGCCCATCGCGAAATGCGCTTCCGGCAGGTCGCCGTAGGGCGTGGCGACGCGGTCGATCAGGCGCTGCACGGCTTTCTTGTCGCTATGCCGGCCCAGCATGCGGTTCAGGTGCATCAGGCTGCCGGCGACATTGGCCTTGTCCTGTTCGAGCAGGCTGGCGATTTGCGGGGCCAGATCGTCAAGGCGATTGGCGAGCAGCAACAACGTGGATTCGGTCTGACGCGCCTTGGTCGACTCGGGTTCGACCTGCAGCCAGAGGGCTGTCAGTTCGAGCGCCAGATCATATTGCCGGGTCGCGGCGGCAACCTCGGCGGCGCGCGCGATGACTTCCGGATCGCGGGTACGACGGGCAAGATCGGCCCAGGCGCTGACGCCCAGCTCCATTTCGCCGCGCTGTAGCGCTAAGTCGCCGACCAGCGACTGGAAGACGGTGCGGGCGAGCAGGTCCTCGTCGGCGATGGGTACGGTCGACTGCTTTTTGGCCGGTGCTTTCGCCGCGGTTTCGCCGGCGGCAAGGGCTTGTCCGGCCAGGGACAGAACGAGTACTGCGAGGATCAGCTTCTTGGACATGCGCTGCTTTCAGTCATGGGGCGCGCGTTAGAGCGCTTAAAATCCGATAAGGTTGCGATGTTATTTGGGTTTCGTCGGAGGAACAAGCAATGCCGGAATTGCCGGAGGTCGAGGTTTGTCGGCGCGGGCTGCAGCCGGAGGTCGAGGGACAGCGGATTCGCGGCGCGGTGGTGCGCGCGCCGCGCCTGCGCCTGCCGCTGGCGGCGAACCTCGGCGAGACGCTGGCCGGGCAGCGGGTGGTGGCGGTGCGTCGGCGCGGCAAGTATCTGTTGCTTGACTGTCAGGGCGGGCGCGAGGAGGGCTGCCTGATCATTCATCTTGGCATGTCGGGAAACCTGCGCTTCGTGCCGCAAGGCACGCCGCCGGAAAAGCACGATCACGTCGACCTGATTTTCGAGCGCCAGATATTGCGCTTTGCCGACCCCAGGCGCTTCGGCGTGCTGCTCTGGCAAGCGGCGGGCGAGGCGCCGCATGCCCTGCTGGCGGTGCTCGGCATCGAGCCGCTGGCCGACGAATTCACCGGCGACTGGCTGTTCGCTGCGAC
>JBFZCS010000202.1:0-11747 GCA_041307825.1 Azonexaceae bacterium | reverse complement strand
GTCTGCCGCGTACCGTAGCGGCCGACAAAAGCAGGCATGGGTTCGGAATGGGTAATGTTCATGCCGCCCTTGCCGGCCATCAGGAACTTGCGGCCAAACGAAGGCATGGCATCGAAAATGGCCACTTTCAGGCCGTCGACCGCAGGGCCAGCCGCGCCCCGTCCCGCCAGGGGACTTGCTTCGCAGTGAAGGGGACGGGGCCTTGGGCTCAAGCACCCTTGGGATGTTGTTTCTGTGGTCGCGCAAAGTTGCTCCGCCGCCATCAAGCCGGCCGGCCCGCCGCCGACGATGGCGACGCGCCGCATCAGGGCTGGACCGCTCCGGATTCAGCGACTTTCCCCGGAAACTCCGCGACTACGGGTGGCTCTTTCTCGTCCAGCGGCATCACCGTTACCTCGACTTCGGGCTCGGCACCGCCGCCGCCGAGGATGATGCCGCGCAGCGGCGAGATGTCGCCGAAATCGCGGCCGATGGCGACGGTAATGTGTTCGGTGTCGGGCAGCAGGTTGTTGGTCGGGTCGAAATCCACCCAGTCATTGGCAAATCCCGGCGCATAGACCGAAACCCAGGCATGCGAGGCGTCGGCGCCGATCAGGCGCGGCTTGCCCGGCGGCGGGCGGGTCAGCAGATAGCCGCTGACGTAGCGCGCGGCGAGGCCGAGGGCACGCAGGCAGGCGATCATCAGGTGGGCGAAGTCCTGGCAGACGCCACGCTTCTTCTCCAGCACTTCCATGACTGGCGTCGACACCGTGGTGGCTTCCGGATCGAACTTGAATTCCCGGAATATCTTCGCCATCAGCGCCCGCGCACCGACCAGCACCGGCGTGCCGGGCGGGAAGCAGTCGGCGGCGTAGTCGGCCAGCTCGTGCTTGATGCGGACATGCGCGCTCTCGAACAGGAAACGCATCGCCTCGAGATCCCCGGGCTGCGGTGCCAGGGCAGTGTAGGCCAGCCGCTCGCGCACCTGTTCCCAAGGCAGCGATTTCTCGAGTTGCCGGGGCAGATGCGGCTGCACGGCGATGGTCATCGCCGAGCGGATGTGCAATGTGTCATGCGGCGCATGGAAGGCGATCCAGGTCACCGGATTGCCGAAGGCATCCTGCCCGTCGCGCCGCCAGGACGGCAGGGGATCGATGTCGATCTGCTGCTCCTCGATCCGTTGCCAGTCGAGGATACGCGGCGAAAGATGGAGCTGCTGTTGCGACAGCGACACGGCGCTGTCGTATTCGTAGCGCGTCTCGTGCAACACGTTATAGCGGATGGCCTCCATGCTCAGAGCGCCATCGTCTGCCGGCTGACATCAGACACATGCGTGAAGTAGCGCATGGCCAGCCAGTCGGATAGTTCGCCGGAGGCGGCGTCGAGTTCTTCGAGCAGCGTCGCCAGGTCGTCGCATGGCGAGCAGTTGCGGCACTGGTTGAACTGCAGGTGCTCGAAGCGGCCGAGATCGAAGGCGCGCAGACGCTTGAGCGCCGCGCCCAGACGCGGATCGCCCGCTTCGCCGAGTTCGCGCATCATCCGCACGAGATAACGGGCCAGCACGCTGCCCTGGAAGACCACGCCATGCGGGTTGCTGTCGTCGAAAACCAGCAGGTCGAGAACCGGCAGCAACTCCGGAAGGCGCGAATAGCGCGAACGGTAGGTGATAATCGAATCGGCCAGTTCGAGCAGCCATTCGAGGGCGCCCGGGCCGCGGGTCGACGCCATGCGCAGGAAGTTGGCCAGCGTCCGGGCGAGGAAGGACAGGCGTTCCAGGCGGCGGCCGATGATCAGGAAACGCCAGCCGTCGTCGCGCGTCATGTTATCCATTGCGAAGCCGGTCAGCGACGAGGAGACGCCGAGCACGCGGTCGAGGAAGGCGATTGCCTCGGTGAGCGTCGGATGGCGCTTGAGCGCCGCCTGCTGCTCGCGCTGCAGGCGGTTCAGCGAGTGCCAGTGGTCGAGCGACAGGCGCTCGCGGACATGGGTCGCCGACCACATCAGGTTGCGGATCGTGCCGGCCAGACTGCCCGGCTGCTCCGGATCGTAGATGGCCTCGAGCAGCGCGTGTTCGCTGCCCTCCCTGATTTCATCGTCCTCTTCGGGATCGGGCAGGATGTGCAGGCGCACCGCCAGTTCCAGCGCCGACTCGACCGCCGGCGTCTTCTCGCCGCCGGCCTCGACGAGGCGGCTGAGGGCGACGCGCAACATGCGTGCGCTGTCGTCGAAGCGTTCCGAGTAGCGGCCGAGCCAGAACAGGTTTTCGACGACGCGCGAAGTCAGGTTGGCGCCGGCGCGCACGATTTCGCGCACACCGAGCGAGGGTGTGAGCATCGTGAATTCGCTGACCGGGCCTTGCGCCAGAACCCAGGCATCCTTGGACGAACCGCCGCGCTGCATCGAGATGATGCGGGCGTTGGCGCCGGTGGCGACGCGGGCCAGCCCCCCCGGCATCACCGAATAGCCGTCGGGCGTCGTCACCGCATAGGCGCGCAGGCCGACCGGCCGCGCCAGCAGGCGACGCTCGTGCGACCTGCTCCAGCCCGGCGCCTGCGACAGCTCGACCATCTCCTGGGCGACATAGGCATGCGGCCGCGCCTCGATGCGCTGCAGCATCTCGGCCCGCGCCACGCCCTTCAACTCGTAGCCGAAGACCGGGTCCATGCGCTGCGACGGATAAGCCGGCTTGATCACCAGGTCATCGAAATTCTCGCGGACATACTCGAGCGCCGGCTTCTCGCCGCACCACCAGGTCGCCACCGAAGGCATCGCCAGTTCCTCGCCCAGCAGTTCGCGGCAAATGGCCGGCAGGAAACCCATCAGCGCCCCCGAAGCGAGCATGCCGCTACCCAGTGCGTTGGCAACGACGACGCGGCCGGCGCGCGCGACATTGAGCAAACCCGGAATGCCGAGCGCCGACTCGCCGCGCAGTTCCAGGGGATCGCAGTAAGCATCGTCCTGGCGGCGCAGGATGACATGGACGCGCTTGAGGCCGCGCAGGGTCTTGAGATAGACCGTATCGCCGCGCACCGTCAGGTCCTGGCCCTCGACCAGCGGGTAGCCGAGATAGCGGGCCAGGTAGGCGTGCTCGAAATAGGTTTCGTTGTAAGGCCCCGGCGTCAGCAGCACGACATGCGGCTGCTCGTCGCCGTCCAGCGGGGCGAGCGCAGCGAGGCCGTCCTGCTGGTCGCGGAAGAAATCAGCGAGATGATGGACATGCAGGTCGCTGAACATCTCGGGGAAGACACGCGAAACGATCAGCCGGTTCTCGAGCGCGTAGCCGGCGCCCGAGGGTGCCTGCGTGCGGTCGGCGATGACCCACCAGCGGCCGTCCGGGGAACGGGCGAGGTCGACCGCATAATGGTGCAGCCAGACGCCACCGGGCGGCTTGATTCCCTGACACGGCCACAGGTAACCGTGCTGGCCATAGACCAGCGCCGGTGGCAGCAGGCCCTCCGACAGCAGATTCTGTTCGCCGTAGAGATCGGCCAGCATGGCGTTGAGCAGCGTCGCGCGCTGGGCCACGGCGGCCGCGACCTCGGCCCATTCGTCATGCGGGATGATCAGCGGCAGCGGGTCGAGCGCCCACGGACGATCCGAACCCTTGGGGTCGGCATAGACGTTGTAGGTGACCCCGTTTTCCTGAATCCGCCGGTCGACGAATTCGAGCCGCTCCTGCATGTCTTCCGGCGCCACCGAGTCGAGATGGCCGAGAAATTTCCGCCAGTGCGGCCGCACCCCCCCGTCGTCCGCCAACATTTCGTCGTAACGGTGAGGGCTATGCGGATAGATCGCGAGTAGGGTACGGGCCATAGCGCCTGAGGGGAAACGCGGACAGGCCGTGGTCAGCCCGGCCGGAAAATCACACCTGCATTTTCAGCAGTCAGAAACGGCGCAAGTCTAACGTAAACGGTTGCTCGGCGCTGACCTCCGGGGCTGCGACCTGCATCCTGCCTGGTGTGTGACCGAAACGGAAGAAGCGCGCCAGACGCCGACTCTCGGCCTCGAAGGCATTGACCGGGAAGGTGTCGAAACTGCGGCCACCGGGATGCGTGACGTGATACTGACAACCGCCCAGCGAACGCTGCATCCAGGTATCGACGAGGTCGAATACCAGCGGCGCATGGACGCCGATGGTCGGATGCAGGCAGGATTCCGGCTGCCAGGCGCGGTAGCGGACACCGGCGACGAACTCGCCATTGCTGCCGGTATTCTGCAACGGCACCGGGACGCCGTTGCAGGTCAGTACGTAGCGGTCTGGCGCCATGCCCTTGATCTTGACCTGAACGCGCTCGACCGACGAATCGACGTAGCGCACCGTGGTTCCTGCGCCGCCCTCCTCACCCATGACATGCCAGGGCTCCAAGGCGTGGCGCAACTCGAACTCGATGCCCTTGACCGCAAAATCGCCGTATTTCGGGAAGCGGAATTCGAAATGCGGCGCGAACCATTCCGCCTTGAACGGGAAGCCGGCCGCCTGCATTTCGTCCATGACGTCGCGAAAATCCTGCTCGACGTAGAACGGCAGCATGAAGCGGTCGTGCAGCTCGGTGCCCCAACGCGCCAGCCGGGCGGGGACATAGGGCTCTTCCCAGAAGCGGGCGATCATCGCCCGCAGCAGGAGTTGCTGGGTCAGCGACATGCGCGCATGCGGCGGCATTTCGAAGGCACGCAGCTCGAGCAGGCCGAGCCGTCCGGTCGGGCCGTCCGGCGAAAACAGCTTGTCGATGCAGAACTCGGAACGGTGCGTGTTGCCGGTGACATCGGTCAGCAGGTTGCGGAGGACGCGGTCGACCAGCCACGGCGGGATATATTCGCCGACCGGCGGGATCTGGCCGAAAGCGATCTCGAGTTCGTAGAGACTGTCGTTGCGCGCCTCATCGACACGCGGCGCCTGACTGGTGGGGCCGATGAAGAGACCCGAGAACAGGTAGGAGAGGCTCGGATGGTTGTGCCAGTAGGCAATCAGGCTGCGCAGCAGGTCGGGGCGGCGCAGGAAGGGCGAATCGTTCGGCGTCGCGCCGCCGAGGACGAAGTGGTTACCGCCGCCGGTGCCGGTGTGACGCCCGTCGACCATGAACTTCTCGGTACTCAGACGCGAGACATGGGCCACGTCGTAGAGGTGGGTAGTCTGGTTGACCAGCTGATCCCAGCTCTTCGCCGGATGAATGTTCACCTCGATGACGCCGGGGTCGGGGGTGACGCTGAAATGGGTCAGGCGTGGGTCGCCGGGTGGCTCGTAGCCCTCCATGATGACCGGCATGTCAATCTCGGCTGCGGTCGACTCGACGACAGCGACCAATTCCAGGTAATCGTCCAGCGCCTCGGTCGGCGGCATGAAGATGTAGAGCCGGCCGTCGCGCACTTCGGCAGACATCGCCCGCCGGCTTACCCAGGCGGCTGACTCCTTGAATCCGGGGACCGTGTCGGGCGCCTTGCCGCGCCCGGCGAGCGCCGGACTTCCTTCGGCCGCGCCACTCGCTGCGGCGACCACGCCGCGCGACGCCGATGTCCACGCCTCGGACTGGCGAACGATTTCGGCGTGACTGGGCAACGGCACCGGCGTCTGTGACGGGTCCGGCGGATTGACGTAGGGATAGTCGCTTTCAGCGGCCCACGGCTGCGAATCGAGCGGCAGCCGGTAACCCATCGCCGAATCGCCCGGGAACAGATAACAGCGCTGCGCGCGCAGGAACCACGGTCCGCTCTGCCATTGCTTATGCTCGTTCTTGATGATCGGCAGCACATGGCCGACGGTATGGGTCAGGCCCTGAGTGAACAACTTCATCAGGCGCTCGCGCTCCAGCGGATCGTCAACCCGCGAGTCGAAGGGATCAACGTTGATCGGCAGGCGGCGCTCGCGCCACAGGTAATAAAAGGTATCCTCGAAGGCCGGGAAAACATATTGCGGATCGAGCCCCAGCCGCTCGGCGACGCGCTTCATGAAGCGCCCGGAATGCTCGCTGGTCGCGCCGTAGTCTTTCTTCTCGTCAGCGCAGAGTGCCGGCGAATTCCACATCGGCTCGCCGTCCTTGCGCCAGAAGCAATTGAGGCTCCAGCGCGGCAGTTGCTCGCCGGGATACCACTTGCCCTGCCCGAAGTGCATCAGGCCGTTGGGCGCATATTTCTCGCGCAGGCGGTGAAACAGTTCGGCGGCGTAGATCCGCTTGGTCGGGCCGAGCGCCGCGGTGTTCCATTCGGCGCCATCGGGGTCGTTGACCGCGACGAAAGTCGGTTCGCCGCCTTGGGTCAGGCGGACATCCCGTTTCCGCAACGTGTCGTCGATCTGGTGGCCAAGGCCCTCGATTTCCGCCCACTGTTCATCAGAATAAGGTTTGGTGACGCGTGGCGCTTCCCAGATGCGGGTCACCTGCATATGGTGTTCGAAGGTGGTTTCGCACTTGTCGACGCCACCGCTGACCGGCGCGGCGGACGCCGGCTGCGGCGTGCAGGCGAGCGGAATGTGGCCTTCGCCGGCGAAGAGGCCGGACGTCGGGTCGAGGCCGATCCAGCCGGCACCCGGCAGATAGACTTCGGTCCACGCATGCAGGTCGGTGAAATCCTTCTCCGGGCCGGATGGGCCGTCGAGCGACTTGACGTCCGCGGTCAACTGGATCAGATAGCCGGAAACGAAACGCGATGCCAGACCGAGGTGGCGCAGTATCTGGACCAGCAGCCAGGCCGAGTCGCGACAGGAGCCGGAACGCTTCTTCAACGTTTCTTCCGGCGTCTGCACCCCGTGTTCCATGCGGATGGTGTAGGCAATGTCCTTCTGCAAGCGGGCGTTCAGTGCGACCAGAAAGTCTACGCTGCGCGTTTTTTCCAGCGAGATGCCATCGAGATACTTCTGGAACAGCGGCGTCGACGGCAGCTTGAAGAGGTAGGGTTTCAGCTCGTGACTTTCCCAAGCCTCGTAGGCGAAGGGAATTTTTTCGGCATGCGGTTCGAGAAAGAAATCGAACGGGTTGATGACCGACATTTCGGCCACCAGATCGACCTCGAAGCGGAATTCGCGCGTCTTCTCGGGAAAGACCAGACGGGCCAGGTAGTTGCCCTGCGGGTCCTGCTGCCAGTTGATGAAATGCTTCTCCGGACCGACCTTCAGCGAATAGGAAATGATGCGCGTCCGTGAATGCGGACAAGGGCGCAGGCGGATGACCTGCGGCCCGAGGTTGATCAGGCGGTCGTAGGAATAATGGGTAAGGTGGTTCAGTGCAACGTGGATGGACACAAATTCTCTCCGAAACGATCAGGCAGCCGCGGCCATGGGCACAAGGAAATCCTTGCTGATGCCGTCGCCCAGCAGGTAGATGCCATCCATGAAGTCGGTCAGCCATTCGTGCAGACCATGCTCCAGGATCTCCTCGACCCGTGCGTAGTGCAGTTGCGCATGCAGCAGGCCCGCCTGACGCTGGGTTTCGCCGGATTGCCGGTTGGCGATCAGGTCCAGATTCTTGACCACACCATTCATGCAGAAATGCAGCGAGCGCGGCATGTCCATGCGCAGGATCAACAATTCGGCCACCCGTTCGGGCGTGATCACGTCGCGGTAAACCTTGCGATAGACCTCGAAGGCCGACACCGAGCGGAGCAAGGCGCCCCACTGGTAGAAATCGGTCGCACCCTCGTCGCCGTGCGGGCGCAGGACGTGGTATTTGACGTCGAGAATGCGCGCCGTGTTGTCGGCCCGTTCTAGCAGCGTGCCGAGGCGGATGAAGTGGAAAGCCTCGTCCTGCAGCAGGGTGCCGATGGTCACGCCGCGCGACAGCGAGGAGCGCATCTTGACCCAATCGAAGAACTCGCCGACCCCCGCGTTGAAGATCTGCTCGAAACTTTTCTCGCGCGCTTCCAGCCAGGTCGCGTTCATCGTCTCCCACATTTCCGAGGTCACCGTACCTCGCACGGCATGGGCGTTCTCGCGCGCCAGGCGCAGGCAACTGTGGATCGAACCGTGGTTGCCGGTATCGCTGACCATGAAACGCAGCACATTTTCGGCGTTGACCGTGGGATATTGGGCCGCGAATTCCTCCTCGAGGCTGTTCAGGGCGATGATGGCGTTCCAGTTCTGATTGGCCGCTTCCAGCGATTGCGGCACCAGCGACATCTGCCTCGTGACGTCGAGCAGGCGAGCAAGGTTTTCGGCACGTTCGATGTAGCGGGACATCCAGAAAAGGTGGTCGGCGGTACGGGATAGCATGATCAGTCCTCCAGAACCCAGGTGTCCTTGGTGCCACCGCCCTGCGACGAATTGACGACCAGCGAGCCATTGGTCAGCGCGACCCTGGTCAGGCCACCCGGCACCATGTTCACGCAATCGCCGGACGACAGCACAAAAGGCCGCAGGTCGAGGTGGCGTGGCGCGATACCCTCCTCGACGAAGGTCGGGCAGTTGGACAGCGCCAGCGTCGGCTGGGCGATGTAGCCGTCGGGTTTGGCGATCAGCAACTGGCGAAAACGTTCGATCTCGGCCTTGCTCGCCGCCGGGCCGACGAGCATGCCGTAGCCGCCGGCGCCATGCACTTCCTTGACCACCAGTTCTGGCAGATGATCGAGCACGTACCTGAGTTCGTCCGGCTTGCGGCACATGTGGGTCGGCACGTTGTTCAGCTTCGGTTCCTCGCCGAGGTAGAAGCGGATCATGTCCGGCACGTAGGGGTAGATCGACTTGTCGTCGGCGACGCCGGTGCCGACGGCATTGGCCAGCGTCACGTTGCCGGCCTGGTAGGCCTTCAGGATGCCCGGCACGCCGAGCGCCGAATCCGCACGGAAAGCCAGCGGGTCGAGGAAGTCGTCGTCGATGCGGCGGTAGATCACATCGACGCGCTGCGGCCCCTGCGTCGTGCGCATGAAGACCACCTCGTCCTTGACGAAGAGATCGCGGCCTTCGACCAGCTCGACGCCCATCTGCTGGGCAAGGAAGGTGTGCTCGAAATAAGCGCTGTTGTAGGCGCCCGGCGTCAGCACGACGACGGTCGGATTGCTGACACCGTTGGGCGCCACGGCGCGCAGCTTTTCAAGGAGCAAATCCGGGTAGTGCTGGACCGGCGCCACCTTGTGTCTGGCAAACAGTTCAGGAAACAGCCGCATCATCATCTTGCGGTCTTCCAGCATGTAGGAGACGCCGGAAGGTACGCGCAGATTGTCCTCGAGAACGTAGAACTCCCCTGCCCCGGCGCGCACGATATCAACCCCGGCGATATGCGCATAGACCTGACCCGGCAGATCGACCCCGTGCATCACCGGCCGGTACTGCGTGTTGTTCAGCACCTGCTCGGCGGGAATCTTGCCCGCCTTGAGGATTTCCTGGTCGTGATAGACGTCGTGCAGGAACATGTTGAGGGCCTTGACGCGCTGGCGCAGGCCCGACTGCATCGCCTTCCATTCGGCTGACGGTATGATGCGCGGAATGATGTCGAAGGGGATCAGGCGCTCCTTGCCCGCCTCCTCGCCATAAACGGCAAAGGTGATGCCGACGCGATGAAAGGCCAGATCGGCCTCGGCCCGCTTGCGGACGATGCGTTCGGGCGGAGTCGCCTTGAGCCATTCTTCGTAGGCGCGGTAATGCGCCCGGACGCCACCGTTGGCGTCGATCATTTCATTATGGAAGTTCATATTCGACTCGTCGCTGAGATACTTGCACAACAAGTTCAGCAGTATTCATGCCATATAAACAATGTGCGTGAAATCATGCCCTTATGATTCCATGAACACAAGCAATGCCCCATAGTGGTGCGTATTATTTCAAAACGGTGCAGAAAAAAACCCACCGGATCGCTCCGGTGGGCTCCTGTCCTGCCAAAACGCCGAAGTAATCAGGCGCGTTCGAAGATGACGGCGATACCCTGACCGCCGCCGATGCACATGGTGACCAGGCAGTACTTGCCGCCGACACGTTCCAGTTCGTACAGGGCCTTGGTGGCGATGAAGGCGCCGGAGCAGCCGACCGGGTGGCCGAGGGCGATGGCACCGCCGTTCGGGTTGGTCTTGGCCGGATCGAGGCCGAGCACCTTGGCGACAGTCAGCGCCTGGGCAGCGAAAGCCTCGTTGGATTCGATGACATCCATCTGATCCAGCGTCAGGCCTGCCTTCTTCAGGGCCAGCTTGGTCGCCGGGATAGGTCCTTCACCCATGACGTCGTTCGGCACGCCGGCAACGGCGTAACCGGCGATGCGGGCGCGGGCCTTGTGGCCGGCCTTGGCGGCGACATCGGCAGCGGCGAGCACGAAGAAGGCGGCGCCATCGTTGATACCGGAGGCATTACCGGCGGTGACCGTACCGTCCTTCTTGAACGCCGGCTTCATCTTGGCCAGGGTTTCCATGGTCGTGCCGCGCTTCGGATGCTCGTCGGTATCGAACACGACTTCGCCCTTGCGGGTCTGCTTGACGATCGGCATGATCTGCGACTTGAAGTGACCGGCGTCGATGGCGGCAGTCGCGCGGCGCTGCGATTCGACAGCGAAGGCATCCTGCTGCTCACGCGTGAAGCCATGCTTGGCGGCCAGGTTTTCAGCGGTAATGCCCATGTGGCCTACGCCGAACGGGTCGGTCAGCACGGCGACCATCGAGTCGATGGCCTTGGTGTCGCCCATGCGCGCGCCGGAACGCAGCGCCGGCAGCATATAGGCGGCCTTGGACATGACTTCGACGCCGCCGCCGATACCGTAGTCGGCATCGCTCAGCATGATGTTCTGGGCGGTGGTGACGATGCCCTGCAGGCCGGAAGCGCAGAGACGGGAAACCTGCATGGCGACGGATTCCATCGGCAGGCCAGCCTGGATGGAGGCGACGCGGGAAGCGTAGGCGTAGCGGGAGTCGGTCGGCATCGTGGTGCCGACGGTGACGTAGTTGATGGCCTGGGGATCGACTCCGGAGCGGGCAATCGCTTCCTTCATCACGATGCCGGCCAGCTCGCTGGTATCGAAATCGGCCAGCGCACCGCCAAAGGTACCGATCGCGGAACGGACTGCGCTCAGAACGACAACATCTCTGCTCATATTTTTCTCCTGATTAAAAATGACTCAGCCCGCCAGACTGGCGAGCCCCAACAAAAGCAACAACAACATCCAGAGCACCGTGGCCCGCCAGACGAGTCCGACCGCACTCTGCATGAAATCAACATCGGCCGGATCGCCGAGACCAAGTTCCGCACCGCCGTCCGCCTCGGCGCCTTCGACCAGCGGCAGGCCGAGCCGAACGCCCAGCGCGCCGGCGCCGCGGGCCAGAAGCGATGGGGCAGTGAGCGTGGATGGCACCCGCTATGCTATCGGAACGGGGCCAATGAGTCAAGCGCGGGGGCCGGGGCGAGGCTGGCCCCCAGTTCTGGTGAGCTTGTTCGAAGCTCCCGAGCCCGACCCTCTCCCTACCCTCTCCCTGGAAGGGAGAGGGGTCCGAACCCCCCCTGGCAGGGTGAGGGGTCCGAACCCCCCTCCCTGCCAGGGAGGGGGTGGGGGGAGGGTCGGAGCTTGCCGCTACCCCAGAGCGCCAGGAATGGGGGCCATACTCGGCAGGGCCGGAAAATCCGCGGCGCGCCTTGCAAAGCTCCCTGCGTTTTGCTAGACTCCCCCGCATCGGGGTCCGGGCGGTGTGCCTGGCGGCGGGAGCCGGCGCGCAGCCGAAGGGGCTGCAAAGCACGGACCGGGGGTCGGTATCGGGTGCAGGAGGTGACGCATGCCATCGGAGTTGCCGGGTTACGTGGCGTCGGCCAAGCCGGTGCCGCAGGACGCCCGCAGCGCGTGGTACAAGAACACCGCGCAGACCTATGCGGGCAT
>JBFZCS010000201.1:0-4083 GCA_041307825.1 Azonexaceae bacterium | reverse complement strand
CCCTTCGGGCTGAAGACAGAATACGACAGCAACAACTGGATCGGCAGCTACCAGGCGATCAAGTCCGAGATCACCACCGTCAACTACAACCCGTCGCTGGCCTGGAAGGTCAATGACAAGGTGTCGCTCGGCCTCGGCTTGAGTTATCAGACTATCGAGGCCGAGCTGACCTCGGCCGTTCCCGGGCCGCTCAGGTCATCGCAACTCAAGGGTGACGACAGTTCGTGGGGCTGGAATGCCGGCGCCTTGTTTACCCTGTCACCGGCGATGCGCGTCGGCATTTCGTATCGCTCGGCGGTCGACTACACGCTGGAAGGAAATGCCAGCACGGCGCTGACCTCGACGCCGGTCAAGGCTGACGTCAAGTTGCCGGACACCGTCATCCTGTCCGTCTGGCAGCAGGTTTCAGATCGCTGGGAGGCGATGGGCGACCTGTCCTATACCAACTGGAGCACGCTGCAGAATCTCAATGTGCTCAGCAGCAATACCGGGGCGCAAATCGGCAGCGAGCAATTCGGCTACGAGGACGCCTGGCGCATCGCCTGGGGCGCTGCCTACAAGGCGACGGATGCGTGGAAAGTGAAATTCGGCATTGCCTACGACAAGACCCCGACCTCGAACAACGACCGTTCAGCACGCGTGCCCGACAACGACCGGATCTGGTTCTCGTTGGGCGGCCAGTGGAATGGCGGGGCCTACGGCAAGGTCGATGCCGGTTATGCCTACCTGTACCTGAAGGATGCGGACATCAACCAGACCAAGACCTTTGGTGGTGTCACCAGCAGCCTGCGCGGCTCCTACAGCGACAGCGCCCACCTGCTCGGCGTGCAGTACTCGAACGGTTTCTAGGCTTCGTCAGCCGCCAAGCGCCTTGCGCAGGCGCCTGGCGAACACAGTCATTTCCTTGGCCGCCTGTATGTCGCCCTTGGCTCCGGCGACCGTGATTCCATTTTCGTAGGCGGCGAGCGCTCCTGCCGGGTCGCCGCTCTCCACGAGCGCCTTGCCAAGCGCCTTCCAGGCCGCCGAATACTGGCTGTCGCGGTCGACGGCTTCCCGGAAGCATTTTCCGGCCTTGGCCGGGTCGCCCGCCTTCAGGTATTCGTTGCCGAGCGAGAAACGGAGAAGGGCGCCGTCGCGCGGGCCGTCGAGCATTTTTTCCAGGGATTCGATGCGCGGGTTCATGGGTGACCAAGGCTAGAATAGAAGTTTGCAAACCGGATACAGGAAGTCAATCATGGCCAAGACCATCATCGCCACGCACAACGCCCCGTCCGCCATCGGCACCTATTCGCAAGCCGTGCGCGTCGGCGATACCGTCTACATGTCGGGGCAGATCGGCCTCGATCCGGCGACCATGCAGATGGTAGACGGTATCGACGCGCAAATCGTTCGCGTCTTCGAAAATCTCAAGGCGGTCGCCGAAGCCGCCGGCGGATCGCTGGCCGATGTCGTCAAGCTCAACGTATTCCTGACCGATCTCGCCAATTTTGCCCGGGTCAACGAAACGATGGCCGCGTATTTCAGCGCGCCCTTTCCGGCCCGCGCCGCCGTCGGCGTCAAGGAGCTGCCGCGCGGCGCGCTGGTCGAGGCCGACGCGGTGATGTATGTCGGCAAATGAGCGGCAAATAGGCGGCTGATGACCGCCGCCGGGGAGCCGGCCCCCGCATCCGCCCCGGCTTCGCCCGCCATTCGCGCTTCCGAGGCGCTGCGCAAGAAGCTCGCCAGAATCGGCCTCCACCGCGAGGCCGATTTGCTGGTGCACCTGCCGCTGCGCTACGAGGACGAAACCCGCGTCACGCCGGTGGCTGGTGCGCCGTGGGGCGAACCGGTGCAGGTCGAGGTGGTGGTCAGCAGTTGCGAGGTGCAGTTCCGGCCGCGCCGGCAGATGGTCGTTCGCGCGCGCGATGCAAGCGGCGAACTGACCATGCGCTTCTTCAGCTTCTACCCCAGCCAGAAGGCGGCAATGAGCGAAGGTTCACGTGTGCGCGCTTTTGGCGAGATCCGCGGCGGCTTCTTCGGCGCCGAGATGGTGCATCCGCGCTTTCGCAAGGTTGCCGATGACGAGTTGCTGCCGAGGGAATTGACCCCGATTTACCCGTCGACCGCAGGACTCGCCAATTCGGCGCTACAGAAGCTGATCGCCAAGGCGCTGGCGACCGCCGACCTCGCCGACACCCTGCCCGACGACCTGCGCCAGCAGCTCAAACTGCCCGGCCTCGCCCGCAGCCTGCGCTTCCTGCACAACCCGCCGCCCGGCACCGAACTTGACACCCTGCATGCGCGCAACCATCCGGCCTGGCGGCGCGTCAAGTTCGACGAGGTGCTGGCCCAGCAACTATCGCTGCGTCGCGCCTACCTGGCCCGCCGCGAGCAGGGCGCGCCGGTGCTGGTGGCGCAGGACGACCTCGGCGCCCGGCTGCTCGATTGCCTGCCCTTCGGCCTGACCGGCGCCCAGTTGCGGGCGATGGCGGAAATCGCCGGCGACCTCGCCCAGCCCTACCCGATGCAGCGCCTGCTGCAGGGCGACGTCGGCGCCGGCAAGACCATCGTCGCCGCACTGGCCGCTTGCCAGGCGATTTCGGCTGGCTGGCAGGCGGCCTTCATGGCGCCGACCGAAATCCTCGCCGAGCAGCATTACGTGAAATTGCGCGGCTGGCTGGAACCGCTTGGCATCAAGGTCGCCTGGCTGTCGGGCAGCCTGAAGAGCGCGGCCAAACGGGCGCAGCTGGCGGCGACGGCGGCCGAAGCGCAACTGGTCGTCGGCACCCATGCGCTGATCCAGGACGGCGTCGATTTCGCCCGGCTCGGCCTTGCCATCGTCGACGAACAGCACCGCTTCGGCGTCGCCCAGCGCCTCGCGCTGCGCAAGAAGGGCAGCAACCCGCACCAGTTGATGATGTCGGCGACACCGATCCCGCGCACGCTGGCGATGAGCTACTACGCCGACCTCGACGTCACCGTGCTCGACGAATTGCCGCCGGGGCGGACGCCGATCAAGACGCGGCTGGTCGCCGACAGCCGGCGCGAGGACGTCGTCGGTTTCGTGACAAAGCATGTCGCGGAGGGCCGCCAGGCCTACTGGGTCTGCCCGCTGATCGAGGAGTCCGAGGCGCTGCAGTTGCAGACGGCACAGGACACCTACGAAACGCTTTTGGCCGATTTGCCGGCGTTGACCGTAGGACTCGTCCATGGCCGCCTGAAAGCCGACGAAAAGCAGGCGGTGATGGCCGCCTTCGCCAGTGGCGAGATCGACGTGCTGGTGGCGACGACGGTGATCGAGGTCGGTGTCGATGTGCCGAACGCCAGCCTGATGGTCATCGAACACGCCGAACGTTTCGGCCTCTCGCAACTGCACCAGTTGCGTGGCCGGGTCGGGCGCGGCGCGCACGAATCGAGCTGCGTGCTGATCTACGCCGGCCCGCTCGGCGAGGTCGCCAGGCAGCGCCTGAAGATCATTTTCGAGAACACCGACGGCTTTGAAATCGCCCGTCAAGATCTGCAGATTCGTGGCCCCGGCGAATTCGTCGGCAGCCGGCAGAGCGGCGTGCCGCTGCTGCGCTATGCCGATCTGGAAATGGACGCCGATCTGGTCGACATGGCGCGCGATGTTGCCGAAACAATGTTGACCGAACATGCAGAGCTGGCCGAGCGCCACCTGCAGCGCTGGCTGGGGTCACGCGAGGAATTGCTGAAGGCATGAGCAAGAAGCCGCGGACGGGTCGCTCGATCTTGATTGACAAACAAGGAGCCGGAAAATCCATGAACAGAATCCTCACAGCAGTAGTAGCCGCGCTGACTCTCGTCCAGCCAGCTTTCGTGATCGCGGCAACCCCCGACCCGGATCGCCGCAGCGAGCGGGTTCAGTTAGTCAAAGGCTCGACCTCGACCGTCATCAACGGTAAGGTGAAGGGCTACCACTATGTCGACTACCAGGTACATGCCGGCGCCGGGCAGACCTTGAGCGTCGAGATGAAGACCGTCAACGCCTCCAGCTATTTCAACATCCTGCCGCCAGGTAGTAGCGATATGGCGATGTTTATCGGCAGCACGTCCGGCAACCGTTTCTCGGGCCTTCTGCCGACC
>JBFZCS010000200.1:0-4946 GCA_041307825.1 Azonexaceae bacterium | reverse complement strand
GCGCAAGGTGCTGAAAGTACCGCTGATCGCCACCTTCGCTGGTGTCGTCGCCTGTGGCATCCTGCTCGTGGGCTACGTCTTCAATATCCTCCTTTGACAACCGCGGAATCAGGAAACAGATCATGAAAGAAATCAAGGTACTCGGCACCGGCTGTGCCAACTGCAATACCACCCTCAAGCTGATCGAGGAAGTCGCCGCTGAAAAGGGGGTCGCCATTACGCTGTCCAAGGTCGAGGATCTGCCGGAAATCATGCGCTACGGCGTGATGTCCACGCCCGGCGTGGTGGTCGATGGCAAGGTGGTTCATGCCGGCGGTGTTCCGCCGCGCGCCAAGATCGCCGGCTGGTTGTAAGCCGAGATGGCTGCCTTTCTGAAAGCAATGCTGGGCTTGCTCCTGTTGGCGAGCCAGATGGCTTACGGTGCTGCTCCGCTGAAATCCGTAGATCTCGGCGGGGGTGTCCATGCACTGATCGGCTCCACGGGCCCCAGGCTTTACGAGAATTTCGGGCTGAATGCCAATTACGGCGTGATCGATACGCCGGACGGGGCGATTTTGATCGATTCCGGGGCGTCGACCGCAGCAGCCCAACTGCTCGAAGCTGAAGCCAGGCGCTTGACCGGCAAGCCGGTGCGCTGGGTCGTCAATACCGGAAGCCAGGATCATCGCTGGCTGGGGAACGCGTATTTCGTGGCGCAAGGCGCCGAGATCGTGGCCCTGGAACGGACGACACGGACGCAAAAGCGCCTCGGCAAGGGACAGCTCGAAGCACTGAATCCGGTTCTCAAGGAGCAGATGGCCGGAACGCAGGTCGTGACGGCGCGGCCGAGGCTGCCGGGTGATGTGGCCCGCCTCAAACTGGGCGGACGCGCCATCGAGTTGCGCTATTTCGCCGATGCCCATTTTCCCGGCGATGCGGTCGTCTGGTTGCCGCACGAGGCGATCCTGTTTTCCGGCGACCATATTTACGTCGATCGCATTCTCGGCATTCTGCCGGAAAGCGATGCCGGCGCCTGGCTGACCGCCTTCAAGCAGGCAGTCGCGCTGCAGCCGAAAGTGGTCGTGCCGGGACACGGCCAGGTGTGCGACATCGCCAGGGCGCAGCGGGATACGGGAGATTACCTGGCCTTCGTGGTCGACCGGACGAAAAAATTCGCCGACGACATGGCCGGCGTCGACACCGCAGTCGCGGCGCTGGGCGACGCCCCTGCATTCAGCCACCTGCTGAACTTCGGCGAGCTGCATCGTGGCAATGTCAATCGCGCATATCTGCGGTTTGAGGCGGGGCAGTAGCCCCTGCCGTGCGGATATAATGCAAAGCCTTCTTGTCGAAGCGTCAAGCCTTAGGCGCCGGGAGTCCGGCGATTGTTGGAGAAGGCTGCGAAGTTAAAGTCTTGCATGAAAAAGTTGTCTGAAACTCCTCCGGATATACACCCCATGAATCACCCCAAAATCCATGCGCTGGCCCCCGAACTCGAAACCTTCGCCAGCGAGCCCTTTTATCAGGTCATCGGCAACGAGCGCGATCTGTTCGAAGCGGCGGCCCGCAAAAAATTACCGGTCCTGCTCAAGGGGCCGACCGGCTGCGGCAAGACCCGCTTCGTCGAATACATGGCCTGGAAACTGGGTCGTCCGCTGGTTACCGTCGCCTGCCATGACGATCTGACCAGCGCCGACCTTGTCGGCCGCTACCTGCTGGCCGGCGAGGAAACGGTCTGGCTCGATGGTCCACTGACCGCGGCCGTGCGTGCCGGTGCGATCTGCTATCTCGACGAGGTGGTCGAGGCGCGCAAGGATACGACGGTCGTGATCCATCCGCTGACCGATACCCGGCGCGTCCTGCCGGTCGAGAAGCGCGGCGAGCTGGTGCGCGCGCCCGACGACTTCCTCCTAGTGGTTTCCTACAACCCTGGTTATCAGAGCGTGCTCAAGGAACTCAAACAGAGCACGCGGCAGCGCTTCGTCGCGCTCAATTTCGATTATCCGCCGCCGGCGCTGGAAGCCAGCATCGTCGCGCGCGAGACCGGGATCGCTCTGGCGACCGCCGAGCAATTGGTCAAGGTCGCTGGGCTGACGCGCAACCTCAAGGGTCAGGGATTGGACGAGGGCGCCAGCACGCGCCTGCTGGTTCATGCCGGACACCTCGTTGCTGCTGGCGTTCAGCCGCGTGACGCCTGCCAGGCGGCGATCGGCCAGGCCCTGAGCGATGACAGCGATGCGGTCGCATCGGTCGACGACCTGATTCGTGCCGTATTCTGAAGTCGACCGCCTGAGCAACGCGGCGCTGCACCAGAGCCTCGACGGGATCTTCTGTTTCGACGTCTCGTCCGGGCGCAACTACGAGGAACTGATCGAGGCGCTCGCATCGCTGTCACGCGGCGAACAGGATTTCTCGCTGCATTGGGCGATGGTCGCTGCCCAGACGCACCTCGAGATCGCCTATCTGGTCGTCCTGCTGATGCCCGACGCGTTGCGTCGCCTCGGCGCCAAGCCGGCCGAGGCCTGGGTGGTTGCCGCGTTGGACGGCTTCGACCGCATCGGACTGCGCAATGCGGTAATCCGCCTGCGTGACATCGAGGGCTTCGCCCGTGGCGCCGTCGGTCACGCTATTTCCCTGGAGTCGCTGGAAGGGCGGCTGGCGCGCTTTCTGCGGGGGCTATCGGGCCGCAGCTTGCAGGTGGCGGCGGCCGAGACGGCGTGGACCGATACCGCAACGGTCTTTCTGCCACCGGCGATCGACATCGGTAGCCGCGACGCTGCCACCTCGTGCTACATGGCCATGGCCACGCTGCTTTGGGCGCAGGGACGCTACGGCACTTTCAATGTCGATCTCGAGGCGGCGCTGTCCGGTGTTCGGGATCGCGCCATCGCGCTGGCCTGGCTCGCGCTGCTGGAAGCGGTCCGTCTGACGGCGAGGCTGGAGCGCGATTTGCCCGGTCTGCGGTCCGGACTCGAGGCGCTGACCGGGAATCTGCCGCCGGAACTCAATGCGGCGCGCTCCATCCTTGCGGCGCCGGAGGCCACGGTCGGCGACAGTCTCGTTTGGCTGCATGCCCGGCCCGCGTTGCTGGAACAGATGCCGCCGCCCTTTCCGCTGCTCGGCGAATTGCGCCCGGAAGCGGCGCAACGCGTGCGCATGGCGCGCATCCAGCGGCAGGCGGAGGTGTTGCGGCTATCCATCGCCGAACTCGTCGCCGCGCTGCGCGAGGAGCAGGGCGTGCGGGAAGTCGAAGTTGCCAGCGACGCCGAGCAACTCGAAATGCGCGTCATCGTCGATGGCCAGGAACTGACCTTGCCGCCCGAGGGCCTGGCGGCCGCTCAATCGCTGATCCAGGACCTCGGTGAGATTCCGCCCGAGTTGCTGGTGCCGGCCGGCCCCGCCGAGTGGAATCCCGCCGGCCAGCCGGGCAGCGGCAAGACGTCCACCATGGAAACCCGCGCCGATTTCCTGCTCGACGAATGGGACTACCGCCGCCAGGCTTACCGCCGCCAATGGTGCCACCTCTATCTGCAGACGGTGGCCGGCGCCGATGCCGCCTATGTGCCGGCGGTGCGCGCCCGCCATGCGCCGCTGATCCAGCAGTTGCGGCGGCGCTTCGAGGCGATGCGCGGCGAAGACCGCATGTTGCGGCGTCAGGCCGATGGCCCCGAAGTCGATATGGATGCGCTGGTCGAGGCGATTGCCGATCGCCGTGGCGGCGCCGAGCCCAGCCAGCGCCTTTTCTGTCGCCGGCAGCGTGACGAACGCTCGCTGGCCGCTGTTTTTCTGGTCGACATGAGCGGCAGTACCGAGGGCTGGATCAACGACGCCGAGCGCGAAGCGCTGGTCCTCTTGTGCGAGGCGCTCGAAATGCTCGACGACCGCTATGCCATCTGGGGCTTCTCGGGATGGACGCGGACGCGCTGCGACCTCTACCGGATCAAGGAGTTCGACGATCCCTACGACGCCGCCGTTCAGGCGCGGATCGCCGCGATCAAGCCGCGCGACTACACGCGCATGGGGCCGCCGATCCGTTACCTGACTCAGCGCCTGCTCGCCGAGCCGGCCAAACATCGCCTGCTGGTAACCCTTTCCGATGGCCGTCCCGACGACTTCGGCGACGAATACCGCAGCCAGTACGGCATCGAAGATACCCGTCAGGCGCTGCTCGAGGCGCGCCAGGCCGGCGTCCGGTCGTTTTGCGTGACCATCGACAAGAACGGCGCCGACTACCTCAAGCACATGTATGGACCGGCAGCCTACGCGGTGCTCGACGATGTCAGGAAATTGCCGCTGAAGGTCGCCGAAATCTACCGCAAGCTGACCTTCTGACGGACCCTGCTCAGGGTTTGCGGCCCCAGACCGCAAACAGCGGGTCCGAGAATTCACGCTGGCTGCTGTACTTGTCGTCTTGCGGACGCCTGACGCCACGCAGGGTTTCGCTGTGCAGGTCGCGGAAGCCCGCTTGCAGCAGCAGGCCGAGAACCAGAGCCAGGCGCTCGAAGGGGTGAATCTGGCGCCACACGCGGATTGCCTTGGGTGGGAACCAGCGGTCCGAAAAGGCGACGGCGAATACACCGCCGGGTCGCAGCACGCGCCGCACCTCGGCGAGGACCGCCGCCGGCTGCACCAGATATTCGATGGAGGCGGTGTTGAACACGCAAGCGAAACTGTCATCGCGCCAGGGCAGGGTCGCGCAGGCATTCAGGTCGTGCACCACGCGCTCTGCCAGTCGCGGGTTGGCGGAAAGCTCGTCAGGGTTCATGCCCAAACCCGAAACCTGAAGATCCGCAGGCGTTTCGGGAAGATGGCTGGCGATGCTCGACATCAGGTCGAGCACGCGCATGCCGGGTTGCAGCAGGCGGCCGTACAGATCGGCAATCCCGGCCCGGCAACGGGCATCGAGGTGCTGCGTCAGGCGTGGCCTGGCGTAAAACTCGGTGTCGGCGGCTGGGTCCTCGCGCTGC
>JBFZCS010000199.1:0-4420 GCA_041307825.1 Azonexaceae bacterium | reverse complement strand
AGCTTGACGCGCTGGCCGGTCGGGGTCGGGGATTCGCGCAACAGGAGCACTTGTTGATGCACTTCCTCGACATCGCTCGAGCCCGTTCTGCCATGAGCGACCGCGAGCCACTTCAGGACGGCCTTGGCTTTGCCGTCGATGGGTGGCGCAGAGGAAAAGTACAAATCGTCGGACATATTCGTCACTTAGAATAAACAATCTTCGGCAATTTCGCTACGGGAGAATGACCGGTGGCCGATGGGCTGGCATGAATGGTCGATTGCGCTTGGGAACGTCTCCCCGAGGACGCTCCAAGTGCTTTGATTTTCCTTGATTTGGCGCTATAAACTGCGGTCTTTTTTCAAGCAACGAAAGAATTTCCATGGTTGTCATCCGTCTTGCCCGCAGCGGCGCCAAGAAGCGTCCCTTCTACAATATGGTCGTGACTGATTCGCGCAATCGCCGCGATGGCCGTTTCGTCGAGCGTATCGGATTCTACAATCCGGTTGCTTCCGGCAATGCCGAAGCGCTGCGCGTCGCCGTCGATCGCCTGAGCTACTGGCAGCAGAACGGCGCCCAGCTGTCGCCGACGGTTGCCCGTCTGGTCAAGCAACACGCCGCCCAGCAGGCCGCCTGAGTAGTCGCTTGGCTGGCGACGACATCGTCGTTCTGGGTCGGCTGGCCGACCCCTACGGGATGCAGGGCTGGCTAAGGTTGTATCCCTTTGCCGATGATCCGTTGGCCTGGGGCACGATGCCGGTCTGGTGGGTCGGCAAGGAAGGCGGGCCATGGCGCGAATGCGGGCTGAAAGGCCTGAAGGCGCATGGCGAGGGTCTGGTGGCGCTACTCGATGGCGTCCCGGATCGGACGGTGGCCGAAACAATGAAGGGTTTTCTGGTCGGAGCGCCACGCACTGCGTTGCCAAAAACTGAAGAAGACGAGTTTTACTGGGCCGACCTGATCGGCCTTGAGGTCATCAACACCGCCGGCGAGCGCCTGGGCAATGTGGCCGGGCTGATCGAGACGGGCGCCAATGCCGTGTTGCGCGTCGTCGGCGATGAAGCAAACGAGCGTCTGCTGCCTTTCGTGGCGGCGGTGGTGCTGGCGGTTGAGAAGGAAGCGGGACTGATCCGTGTGGCGTGGGGCAGCGACTGGTGATCCGGTTTGACTGCATCAGCATTTTTCCGGAAATGTTCGCGGCGGTAACGGAAAGTGGCATTACCCGGCGGGCGCTGGAAGAACAGCGCTGGGTGTGGCAAGGCTGGAATCCGCGGGATTTCGCCGAGAATGCCTGGCGCCGGGTGGATGATCGCCCCTTCGGCGGCGGACCGGGCATGGTGATGCAGCCGGGGCCGCTGGAAAAGGCGATCGCTGCCGCGAAGTTGAAGCAGCGCGAGGTGGGGCTGGCGAAGAGCCGGGTCATTTACCTGTCGCCGCAGGGCGCGCCGCTCACCCACGAACGGGTGATGCAGCTGGCGACCGGCGATGAAGGGATGATCCTCCTCTGCGGTCGCTATGAAGGAATTGACGAGCGTCTGATTGAGCGCTGCGTCGATGAGGAAATATCGATCGGGGATTTTGTGCTTTCCGGCGGCGAGTTGCCGGCGATGGTGTTGATCGATGCCGTTGTCCGCCAGTTGCCGGGGGTGCTGGGCGATGCTGCTTCGGCGGTCGAGGATTCATTTGTATCGGGTTTGCTGGATTGTCCGCATTACACGCGGCCCGAGCTGTATGAAGGTCAGGCAGTGCCGGAAGTATTGATGTCCGGAGACCACAAGAGAATTCGTCGCTGGCGGCTGAAACAGTCGTTAGCGCGGACCCGGAAGCGCCGGCCGGATTTGCTGGCGCACCGCGCGTTGAGCGTGGAAGAGACGCAACTCCTCACGGAAATTTCCGGAGAGGAGCAATGCGGTGAGCAAGTTTTATAAATTTAAGGATCTCACATGAACCTGATCGAACAACTGGATCAAGAAGAAATTGCCCGCCTGGGCAAGACCCTCCCCGATTTCGCGCCCGGCGACACCATCGTCGTCCAGGTGAAGGTCAAGGAAGGTAACCGCGAGCGTCTGCAGGCTTACGAGGGTGTCGTCATTGCCAAGCGCAATCGCGGCCTCAATTCAGCGTTCACCGTGCGCAAGATCTCGTCCGGCGAAGGCGTCGAGCGTACCTTCCAGACCCATTCCCCGCTGGTGGCTTCGGTAGAAGTGAAGCGTCGCGGCGATGTCCGTCGCGCCAAGCTGTACTACCTGCGCGAGCGTTCCGGCAAGTCGGCGCGGATCAAGGAAAAGCTGACCCGCAAGACGGCCGCCTGAGCGGTTTTCAGGGGTTTACAGCAGAAGGGGCGCCGCGGCGCCCCTTTTTGATTTTGGCCCTGAATCGGGCGTCGACCGCAGCAGCAGGTTTTCAGGCCTGCCGCTTGTCTTTCTCGATCAGGGCGTACGCCGAATGGTTGTGGATGGACTCGAAATTCTCCGATTCCACCACGTAGGCGTCGATGCGGCCATCGGCGTTGAGGCGTGCCGCCACATCACGCACCATGTCTTCGACGAACTTCGGGTTGTCATAGGCGCGCTCGGTGACGAACTTCTCGTCGGGGCGCTTGAGCAGGCCAAAAAGTTCGCAGGACGCTTCGGACTCCACCAGTTGCACCAGTTCCTCGATCCAGACGAAATCGTTGGTGCGGGCGGTGACGGTGACGTGCGAGCGCTGGTTGTGCGCGCCGTAATCCGAGATTTTCTTCGAACACGGGCAGAGACTGGTGACCGGCACGACGACCTTGAGCGAGGTGATGATGTCCTTGCCCGAAATGTCGCCGATGAAAGTGACGTCGTAATCCATCAGGCTCTGGACGCCGGAAATCGGGGCTGTCTTGTTGATGAAGTAGGGGAAATTCATCTCGATATGGCCGGTTTCGGCTTCGAGCTTGGCGATCATGTCGCGCAGCATCACCGGGAAGTTCTCGACCGAAATCTCGCGTTCGTGGCTGTTCAGGATCTCCACGAAGCGCGACATGTGGGTGCCCTTGAAATTGTGCGGCAGGCCGACATACATGTTGAACAAGGCGATGGTGTGCTGGATGCCGGCCGATTTGTCCTGCACCTTGATCGGGTGGCGGATGGCCTTGATGCCGACCTTGTTGATGGCGATCTGGCGGGTATCCGCAGTATTTTGAACGTCGGGGATTGGGATGCTGCAATTGTTCATGTGCTGTTCTATCCTGATTATCGTGTTTCGGCACGGGCGCGCACGGCGCGAACGATGCCATCCTTGTCGAGGCCCAGTTCAGCCAGAAGCTGATTCTGTTCGCCGTGATCGATGAAACGGTCGGGCAGACCAAGACGCAATAGCGGCACCCTGATCCCCCGTTCGGCAAGCACACGTTCGATTTCCGAACCTGCGCCGCCAATGACGGCATTTTCTTCGATGCTGACCAGCAGGGAATGGTTCCCGGCCAGTTGAACAATCAGTTCGGCATCGAGCGGCTTGACGAAACGCATGTTGGCGACGGTGGCATCGAGTTCGTCACCGGCAGCGAGGGCAGGGGCGAGCAGGCTGCCGAAGGCGAGCAGCGCGACCCCCTTGCCGTGGCGGCGGATTTCCCCCTTGCCCAGCGGCAGGGTATCCAGAGTCGTCGCCGGGACGCTGCCACTGCCGCCGCCGCGCGGGTATCGGACCATGCTCGGGCCATCCAGCGCGTAGGCAGTGGACAGCATCATGCGGCATTCCGCCTCATCGGCCGGGGCCATGACCACCATGTTGGGGATGCAGGTGACGAAGGAAAGGTCGAAAGTGCCGTGGTGCGTCGGTCCATCGGCGCCGACCAGACCGCCGCGGTCGACCGCGAAAACGACCGGCAAATTCTGCAGCGCGACATCATGGATCAACTGGTCGTAAGCGCGCTGCAGGAAGGTCGAGTAGATGGCGACTACCGGTTTCAGGCCTTCGCAGGCCAGACCGGCGGCAAAGGTGACGGCATGCTGCTCGGCGATGCCGACATCGTAATAACGGTCCGGGAACGCCTTGGCGAAGCGGACCAGGCCGGAACCTTCGCGCATGGCCGGGGTAATGCCGATCAGCCTGCCGTCGGCCTTGGCCATGTCGCACAGCCAGTCACCGAAAACTTGGGTGTAGGTCAGCTTGCCCGGGCTCTTGCCGGCCTTGATGCCTTCTCCAGGCGCGAATTTGGCGACGCCGTGATAGAGGATCGGGTCGGCCTCGGCCAGTTTGTAGCCCTGGCCCTTCTTGGTGATGACGTGCAGGAACTTCGGCCCCTTGAGCTTCTTCAGGTTCTCCAGGGTCGGGATCAGCACGTCGAGATCGTGGCCGTCGATCGGGCCGAAGTAGTGGAAGCCGAATTCCTCGAACAGCGTGCCGGGGGCGATCATGCCCTTGACGTGCTCCTCGGCGCGGCGCGCCAGTTCGAGCAGCGGCGGCGCCAGTT
>JBFZCS010000198.1:0-5776 GCA_041307825.1 Azonexaceae bacterium | reverse complement strand
AGCACTGCCACGGAAAATTGTCCTGACCTCCAAGGCGCCGCAAAAGGCGCCTTGATGCTTTTGGAGCCACGAGAATGCCTGTCAATTACGCTACACCGGCCGCTGATCAACTCTTGCCGGTGGCCGGTATCCGCCTCGGTACCGCCGAAGCGGAGATCCGCAAGAAAAACCGCCGCGACCTGACGCTGGTCGCGCTCGATGACGGATGCACGGTCGCCGGCGTGTTCACGCAAAACCGCTTCTGCGCGGCGCCGGTGCAACTCTGCCGCGACCATCTGGCGGGCAACAAGGGCATACGCGCGCTGGTCATCAATACCGGGATCGCCAATGCCGGTACCGGCGAGCCGGGAATGCTGGCGGCACAGGAAACCTGCGCCGCGGTCGGCAAGTTGCTCGGCATCGGCGCCGAACAGGTACTACCGTTTTCCACCGGCGTCATTCTCGAGCCGCTCCCGGTCGATCGTCTCAAGGCGGGTTTGCCCGCTGCGCTGGCTGATCTCAAGGCCGACAACTGGTTTGCCGCGGCGCACGCCATCATGACGACCGACACTGTCGCCAAGGCGGCGTCGCGGACTGTCGCGGTCAACGGTAAAAAGGTGACCATTTCCGGAGTTTCCAAGGGCGCCGGCATGATCCGGCCGAACATGGCGACCATGCTCGGTTTCGTCGCCACCGACGCCGGCATCGCCCAGCCCCTGCTTGACCGGCTGGTCAAGGACGCGGCCGATGCCTCATTCAACTGCATTACCGTCGATGGCGATACCTCGACCAACGATTCCTTCGTGATGATCGCCAGCGGCCAGTCGGGGGCGCAATTCGCAAGCGATTCCGATGTCGGCTGGGCCGAGGTCAGGGCAGCGATCATCGCCGTATCGGTCGAACTGGCGCAGGCGATCGTCCGCGACGGCGAAGGCGCTACCAAGTTCATCACTGTGGCAGTCGAGGGTGGCCGCGATGTCGAGGAATGCCGCAAGGTCGGTTATGCGATCGGCCATTCGCCGCTGGTCAAGACCGCCTTCTTCGCTTCCGACCCCAACCTCGGCCGCATTCTGGCGGCCATCGGCTACGCCGGCATCGCCGACCTCGATGTCTCTGGCGTCAAGGTCTGGCTCGCCAGTGGTGAAAACAGCGTGCTGGTCGCCGAAAAGGGCGGACGGGCCGCGGCATACCGCGAGGATGACGGCGCGCGGGTCATGAAGCAGGCGGAAATCACGGTCAGGGTGGATCTCGGCCGCGGCAAAGCCGCCGCCCGGGTCTATACCTGCGATTTCTCCTACGATTACGTCAAGATAAACGCCGATTACCGGAGCTAGCCATGAGCGCTGTCCGCCAGGATCTGACCCGCACCACGCTGGCGATCATCTGCATTTTGCTGCTGATTGCCGCCTCGCTCTGGGTCTTGCGCCCGTTTATGGCAGCGACGATCTGGGCGACCATGCTGGTGGTCGCTACCTGGCCGCTGCTGAAGTCGCTGGAAGCGCGCTTCGGCGGCCGGCGCGGCCCGGCCGTCATGGTGATGACGCTGGGCATGCTGCTCCTGCTGGTAGTCCCATTGTGGACGGCGATCGACACCATCGCCGAACATGCGGATCAGGTGACCGATGCCGCCAAGCAAGTCGCCGATACCGGCCTGCCGCATCCGCCGGAATGGGTAGCCGGGCTGCCGATGATCGGCGAGAAATTTGCGGCAAGCTGGGAAAAACTGGCGGATTCCGGCCCGGCGGGACTGCTCACCAAACTCAGCCCCTACTTCGCCGATGCCGCCAAGTGGGTGTTCGGGCACGCCGGTGGTCTCGGCAGCGTTCTGGTCCAGATTCTGCTGGTGCTTCCCCTGTCGGCCATCATGTACGCCAACGGCGAATCGGCGGCGCGCAGCGTGCACCGCTTCGGTCGACGGCTGGCCGGCGAGCGCGGCGAAAACTCCGTCATTCTTGCCGGTCAGGCCATTCGCGGCGTTGCGCTCGGTGTCGGCGTGACGGCGATCGTGCAGACCTTGCTCGGCGGGATCGGCCTTGCCATCGCCGGGGTTCCCTTCGCTTCGCTGCTGTCGGCGGTGATGCTGATGCTGTGCATCGCCCAGGTCGGGCCATCGCTGGTGCTTTTTCCGGCAGTGGCCTGGATGTACTGGACTGGCGATAACGGCTGGGCGACCTTTCTGCTTGTCTGGAGCATCGTTGTCGCAACGCTGGACAATTTTCTGCGCCCGATTCTCATCAAGAAAGGCGCCGATCTGCCGCTGCTGCCGATCTTCGCCGGCGTCATCGGCGGCCTGCTCGGCTTCGGCTTGATCGGGATATTTGTCGGGCCGGTGGTGCTGGCGGTTACCTATACGCTGTTCGAGGCCTGGATCGAGGACGCGCTTGGCAAGGAAGAAACCGCCTAAAGGGCCTTGCGCAGCCTGATCATCCGGAACCAGCCACCGGCCAGCGCCGGTTGGTCGTGTTCCACCCGGAGGCCGGGGGCGGCATCGAGGAGCGGTTCGAACACGACATCCAGCCGGGTGGCGATGCGGCTTACGAACGGGTTGGCCAGCCGCCGCAAGGGTGCGCGCTGACCGTGCCGCAGAAACTTGTCGAACACCAGCGCTTCACCACCCGGACGCAGCACGCGCCCGATTTCGGCAAAGCAGCGGGCAGGGTCGGGCACGACCGCCAGAATCAGGTGCAACACGGCGACATCGAAGCAGCCCGTGGCAAATGGCAGGCTCTGCGCATCGCCCCGGACTGCGGTGAAGTCGACGTGGCTGGCGCGCGGCAGCGCCCGGCGCAACATGGCGTGGGTAAGGTCGATGCCGACATAATGGTGATGCGCGGGCAGGTGAGGCAGATCGAGGCCGGTCCCGACGCCGGCCAGCAGAACCTTGCTCGGAGTCTTCGGCAGAACCCCCAGGCTGCGCTTGCGGGCGGCCCGGGTGACCTGCGAAATTGCCGCATCGTAGAACGGGGCGATCAGCGTATAGCTGTGCTTGAGACTCAATGCAAGACCCGGGGAATGGCCAGGACGAACTCGGGAATTTCCGCCTCGAAGCGGGTGCCATCCTCGCCAACCATCTGGTAGGAGCCTTTCATTGTGCCGACCGGCGTCGCCAGGGAGCAGCCGCTGGAGTATTCGAAAGACTCGCCCGGCTTGAGCAGGGGCTGGTTGCCGATGACGCCGAGGCCGCGCACTTCCTGCACCTCGTTATTGGCGTCTGTGATGATCCAGTGGCGAGCAATCAGTTGCGCGGGCAGTTCGCCAAGATTGCGAATGGTGATCGTGTACGCGAATACATAGCGGCTCTCGTCCGGGTCCGACTGCTCGGGAATGAACTGGGGCACGGGCTTGATTTCGATCCGGTATTTCTCTGGGTTGGGCATGGAGTGGTTTCTTCAATTCTTGGGTGGGGAAAGTATCGTGTCGACCGGCTTGGTCGTTGCCTGGGCGCCTAACGTAATACACTTGGATGCGCCGAGAGGCCATTATGTTCCCAATCCGGTGCGGCTTCCACGCCAGGGATCGATCATTCTGACAGCGGTGGACAGCGCCGCCGGCGATGCGCTAGTATCCCATTTGCTTGTCGCCTGCCGGCAAGTCCCTACTTTTCAAGACCTCAAGCACAAATGACGACTCTTCGACTCTGGAACGAATGGCAAGCTTGGCGTCGCTGGCGCCCCTGATCTTCCATCGCGCGCCCCATCGGCGCAATGATGCACCAGAACGCAACATCCTTGTCATTTCCGAGGCATCACCATGACCGAAACCGAATTCAACGCGCTTGCCGCGCAAGGCTACAACCGTATTCCCGTCACGCTGGAAACGTTCGCCGACCTCGACACGCCGCTGTCGATTTACCTCAAGTTGGCCAATGCTCCCTATACTTACCTGCTCGAATCAGTGCAGGGTGGCGAACGCTTCGGACGCTACTCGATCATCGGTCTGGCCGCGTCGACGCGCATCGTCGTCCATGGTCATCAGGTGCTGGTGCTGACCGGCAACCGTATCGCCGAGCGCGAGGACGACACCAACCCGCTCGACTTCATCGGCAAGTTCATGCAGCGTTTCCGCGCCGCGCCGCAAGCCGGCCTGCCCCGCTTCTGTGGCGGTCTGGTCGGCTGCTTCGGCTACGACACCGTGCGCTACGTCGAAACGCGGCTGACCCGTACCAACAAGCCGGACGGTATCGAAACGCCGGACATCGGCCTGCTGCTTTCCGAAGAAATTGCCGTCGTCGACAACCTGTCCGGCAAGCTGACCCTCGTCGTCTATGCCGAGCCAGGCTTTCCCGGCGCCTGGCAGAAGGCGCGGGCGCGCCTGAAAGAGTTGCTGGTGAAGCTGCGCACGCCGGTCAGCATTCCCGGCGAAAAGGCGGTTCACTCCGAGCCGGCGGTTTCGATCTTCGGTGAAGCCGGCTTCAAGAAGGCCGTGCTCAAGGCCAAGGAATACATCACCGAGGGCGACATCATGCAGGTCGTCCTTTCGCAGCGCATGACCAAGCCCTTCCTGGCCAGTCCGCTGGCGCTCTACCGCACGCTGCGCAGCCTTAACCCGTCGCCCTACATGTTCTACTTCGATTTCGAGGATTTCCATGTCGTTGGCGCCTCGCCGGAGATTCTGGTACGCCTCGAAGGCGACCGCGTCACCGTCCGTCCCATCGCCGGCACCCGCAAGCGCGGTGTTTCGCCGGAGGAAGACGCGGCGCTCGCTGCCGAGCTGCTGGCCGACGAGAAGGAACGCGCCGAGCACACCCAGTTGCTCGACCTCGGGCGCAACGATTGCGGCCGCGTCGCCAGGGTCGGTAGCGTCAAGCTCACCGAGAACATGATCGTCGAGCGCTACTCGCACGTGATGCACATCGTTTCCAACGTCGAAGGCAAATTGCAGCCGGGGCTCGATGCGCTCGACGTGCTGCGCGCGACTTTCCCGGCCGGTACCGTGTCCGGCGCGCCCACGGTGCGGGCGATGGAAATCATCGATGAACTGGAGCCGGTCAAGCGCGGCATCTACGCCGGTGCGGTCGGCTAACTCGGCTTCAATGGTGACATGGATCTGGCCATCGCCATCCGTACGGCCGTGGTCAAGGACAGGCAATTGCATGTCCAGGCCGGCGCCGGCATAGTCGCCGATTCCGACCCCAATTCCGAATGGACCGAGACCCAGAACAAGGCGCGTGCCGTCCTGCGCGCCGCCGAACTGGCCGAGCAGGGGCTGGATACGCGGATCGACTGAACGGCGGTTACGGCAGCCATTTCAGGCGCCGGAAAATCCATTCGGTCAGCCACAGGCTGAAATAGGTTGCGAACCAGGCGAAGACGGTGTCGGACAGGAAATGTCCGCCCGGCAGCATGCGTGCCAGCGCGAACATGGCGGCGAAGCCGATGCTCGCCAGCAGCCAGCGGCGGCGCACGGCCGGTGCGCCAAGCCAGCCGAAGGCCATGATGAATGCGGCGGTGGCGACATGGCCGCTGACGAAGGAGCAGTTCGCCGTGCACTGGTCGGCGGGGATGAAGGCCGGCGTGAATTGCCTGGCGCCGCCGAACTGCTCGACTCTTACGGGGCGGGCACGCCCCGAATGTTCCTTCAGCGTCGCATCGACCAGCAATACCGGACCGAGCAGGCCGCCGACGAGGAGGAAGCCGAACACCGCGCGGCGCGCCCTCAGCCCGGGAAAGCGTCGGGCGAAACTCAGCGCCCAAAGTATCGGCAGGATAACGATCAGCGCCTGCCCGATGCGCGGCAGTCCATGATACGGAAGAAACAGCCAGGGCGAGGTGCGATGCAGCACCCATTCCCCGTCGCC
>JBFZCS010000197.1:0-8288 GCA_041307825.1 Azonexaceae bacterium | reverse complement strand
AGAAATCATCGCAGCGGCGATGATCGTCGGTCATAAAGGTACGAATGGTCGTCATGGCTAACTCGCGGGGTCGAATGGCCTCATTGTCAGGATGCACGACAGCCCCCACCTTAATCACCGTCAAAAACATTTGAATAAGGCCGGGGGAAATACCGCCGCAGGTCGGCAATGTATCAAATTCACGCCATGCGGTAACAGTCCTATTTCTCGAGGACGTAGGTTCCCGGCGCGTCGGCCAGGGCCGGGAAGCCACGCCGGGCGGCCGGGTAGGCGGCAACCTGGTCACGGCAGCGCGCGCCGAGCCAGCGCGCCCAGTCTTCCCACCACGAGCCGGACTTCTGTTCCGCCCTTTCGAGCCAGTGCTCCCAGTGCTCGTTGCGTTCCGGTTCGCCGATCCAGTAGGAGCGCTTGGGCGGGTTGACCGGCGGATTGACGATGCCGAGGATATGGCCGGAACTCGAACGGACGAAACGCACCGAGGCATTGACATTGACGTATTTGCGAATCCGGTAGCACTGGATCCACGGCGCGATGTGATCGTCCTCGGCAGTCACCACGTAAAGCGGCTGGACGATGCGGTCGAGGTCGATCGATTCACCGGCGATGGTCATGTGGTCGCGCTTGATCAGGTTGTTGTGCAGGTACATCTCGCGCAGGTAATAGGAATGCATGGCGCGCGGCATGCGCGTCGTGTCCATGTTCCAGAACAGCACGTCGAACGGCGGCAGCGATTCGCCGAGCAGGTAGCTGTTGACCCAGTAATGCCAGATCAGACTGTTCGAGCGCAGCATGCGGAAGGAGGTCGCCATCTCGCTGCCGTCGAGGTAGCCGCGTTTGGTCATTGACTCTTCGAGCGCGCCGATGCACGCCTCGTCGATGAAGACGTCGATATCGCCGGGATGGGAGAAATCGGTCAGCGTGGTGAACAACGACCAGTGCGCGACCGGCACCCGGTCGGCGCCGAAGCGCTTGTTGGCCCAGGCCATGTAGCTGGACACCAGCGTGCCACCGATACAGTAACCGACCAGATGCACCTGCGGCACCTTGCAGAATTCGCCGGCGACGCGCACGACCTCATTGACGCCTTCGAGCAGGTAGTCGTCGAAGCGCACTTCGGCCATCTCGGCGCCCGGATTCTTCCAGCTCGTGATGAAGACCGAAAAGCCCTGATCGGTGAGATATTTGATCAGGCTCTTTTTGGGGTTCAGATCGAGGATGTAGAACTTGTTGATCCACGGCGTGACAATGACGATCGGCATGGCGTGCACCGTTTCGGTAGACGGTGCGTAGTGGATCAGTTCGACCAGGCGGTTGCGGAAGACGACCTTGCCCGGCGTCGTCGCCAGATCCTTGCCGACGACGAAGGCGTCGGGTTCGACCATCTGGATGTTCCGCGCCTTGACGTCGCGCAGGAAGTTCTGGAACCCGCGGGCGAGGCTCTCGCCGCTGGTCGCCACGAAGCGTTCCATGGCCACCGGGTTGAGCCAGAAGAAATTGTTCGGGGCCACCATATTGAGCCACTTGCGCAACCAGAACGCGGAGCGCCGGCGTTCCTTGTCCGACAGGCCGGGGGTCTCGAAGAACATGTCCTCGAGGCGGCGCGTGAACGCCAGGTACCACTCCTTGATGATGTCCCAGGTCGCTGCATCGGTCCAGATCGGATCGGCGAAACGGACATCTTCCGGATTGGGTACGATCACGTCCGCCGAAGGCATGCCGAGCGCCCGCCGCATCACGTGCGTCTGCAGCGCCAGCAGATCTCCCGACAGCGCGCTGGCAGCGCGCAGCAGTTCCTGCGGATGCACCATCCAGGCCATCTGGGCGTTAAGCAGCGAGGTGGTCACGCCATAGGGGTCGGCGGCCTTGCTGATCGCCATGCCGGCGGTTTCCAGCGGGCTCAGGCCATTGATGTCGATACCCCGGCTCTTTACTGACGAACTGTCGGACATGCTTGATTTCCTCCAGCGAATATAGCGTCTTTTATACCATGGCGAGGCGCCGGATTTTGGGTGCAATCACCCAGATTACGCTCTCGACCGGGCCGCGCCGCCGCGCCCTGTTTCACTTCGCCGAGACTTGGCGTAGCATGAGTCGCAAGAAGGCCGCCATGTCGGCACGTTCAATAGAGGAGGAAGTCCATGTTCAAGCACATTCTCGTACCTACCGACGGTTCCGAACTTTCGAGAGCCACCGCGCAGCGCGCGATCTCGTTCGCCAGGGAAGCGGGGGCCAGGGTGACGGTTTTCTTTGCCAAGCCCGAATATCCGATCGCCTATTTCGGCGAAGGCGCGCTGATCGACCCGACCACGCCGGAAAAATTCGCCGAACTGGCCGACCAGCAGGCCACCGAATACCTCGGCGAAGTCAAGAAGCAGTGCGATGCCGCGGGCGTCGAGTGTACGACCATCGCGGCAACCAGCGATGTCCCCTACGAGGCCATCATCGATGCCGCCGAAACATCCGGCTGCGACCTGATCTTCATGGCCTCGCACGGTCGCCGCGGCATCAGTGGCTTTTTGCTCGGCAGCGAGACCAACAAGGTGCTGACCCACTCCAAGGTGCCGGTGCTGGTCTATCGCTGAACGACCACTTCAGCGCGCGGCGCAGCGCGCCTGCCCGGGAAGGATGCAGCAGAGAACCTGCCCGTCACGCGTATCGATGAAATCGACTTCGTCCAGCGCTCCCATCAGGTAGCGCTTCTTCAGCGTGAAATCGGTGGGCTTGCCGAAGGTTGCCTTCCAGAAGGTCGTGCTCTCGCTGATCACCGGCTCGATCAGGTGCGCGTGCGCCCGTATGCCGAGATGCGCCGCCGCCCCGGCCGGGAGGTCGGCGCTGAAGCCGGCATCGTCATCGACGGCGCGCGGGTAGAAATCGTAAAGGTTGTCGAAGGCAAGGAAGTAATCGTAGCGCCAGCTCACCTTCATCTGCTGCGTGACGCCGATCTTGTCCTCATGGGCATATTCGCCGCGTTCCACCACCACCGACTGCAGCGGCAGGAATTTGTAGCGGTAATAGTCGTCGACCGCGGGATCGGCCAGCGGCCGCCAGCTCCAGCCTTCGGCAATCTGGTTGAAGGCCATCCGGTAGCGCACCTCGGCCCGTTCGCCGCGCAACTCGACGGTGAACCCCGAACTGGCCGCAAGATCGACATCGACTTCGACCGCCTGTCCCGGTAGCGCCTTGAGGCCGGCTGGCGGAAGGCTGGCCAGTGCCTCGAACTGCCTTGCGGCAGGCTCGGCGGCAAGCGCCGGAATAAAAACGGCGGCTGCGGTAAGTGCCGTGCCTAGCTTTCTGAGCAGGATCATGTCGAAATCGGGTCGGTGCAGAACGAGGCCGCTATCTTGGGCTGAGACCGGCAGGCTGCCCATGATCCCTATCAACAATCCGAATCGCCCCGGGCGGACAATCCGACAAAGCACATGAAGGCATTCCAACCCTGCCCGGACTGTGGAGCAGAATTATCGCATCGTCACCATAGACGACCACGCGGCCAGCGTCGGCTGCCTGAACAGTTTTTCCAGCAGATCCGTCGCTTCCGCGAGCCGTTCTTGCGCTGCGGGCGAAAGGCCCTCCCCCAGGTCGAAGCGGTCGCCGCAAACGCAGAGCACGAAGGCCGGCGGCGGTTCACCGCCTTCGGTCTGGCGATAGACCTGCAGCACGGCCGGGGGCGGCAGCGCGTGGGTGGAGTGCGTTGCTGCGGTCGACCGGTAAATTTGCCCGAAAATGAAGGGCGCCGGCGTGTTCTCGCCGGCGTCTATGAACAAGGCCAGTTCGCGGCTCTGCAGGTCGAGGGCATGTTCGATGTTGAGCTGGAAGTCTTCGATCAGTTCGACCTGATCGGCCAGGCCTTCATTTTCGAGCCATTTTTCGAGTCGACCGCAGATGACCGGTCCGATCGCGTCGTCGCCGCGACTGGGGTTGCCGACGGCGAAGACGACAACCGGCGCAGTCATGAACGGCTTAGCGAATGGACGACATTCCCTTCCGGATCGACCAGTTCGACAGCCAGCGGCATCTTGCCGAGGGCGTGCGTGGCGCACGACAGGCAGGGGTCGAAGGCGCGGATCGCTACTTCGATGTGGTTGAGCAGCCCTTCGGTGACTTCGCGGCCGTGCAGGTAGCGCCGCGCGACGTGGCGCACCGCCTCGTTCATCGCCTGGTTGTTGTTGGTGGTCGAGACGATCAGGTTGGCCATCGTGATCAGGTCGTTTTCATCGACGCGGTAATGGTGGAACAATGTGCCGCGCGGCGCCTCGATGACGCCGACGCCTTCCATTTTGCGCTCGCCTTCGACCATCAGGTCGTCGCTCAGCAAGTCGTCGTCGTGCAGCAGATCCTTGATCACCTCGGCGGCGTGCAGCATCTCGATCATGCGCGTCCAGTGGTAGGCGAGCGGCGCGTGCATCGGGGTGCCGCCGGCATAATCGACGAACTCCTTGCGCTCATGCTCGGCAAAGGGCGTCGATATCTGGTTGCAGTTCTGCACGCGGGCCAGCGGCCCGACCTTGTACCAGCCGTGTTCCTTGCCCAGCGACTTGAAGAACGGGAACTTCATGTAGCTCCACGGGCGGACTTCTTCTTCGATGTACTTGTCGTACTGCTGGTAATCGACTTCGTCGAAGATCAGCTTGCCGTTGTCGTCGCGCGCGCGCAGGGTGCCGTGGTAGAAGTCGAGGTCACCGTTGTGGCCGACGATGGACATGAAGTTGGAGCGGAAGATGCCGAAGCTGTTGTACAGGCCCGGGTCCTGGGTATGCACCTTCTGGATCAGGTGCACCGCATCGCGCGACCAGGCGACGATGTGATAGATGTCCTTGAGCAGTTCGTCGCGCTCGGCAATGGTCAGCGACTTGTTCATGCCGCCCGGCACCGCCCCGGTACCATGCACGCGCTTGCCGGCGGTGACGCGAATCACCTCCTGCCCGAACTTGCGCAGCAGCACGCCACGCTTGGCGATCTCCGGATGCGCGGCGGCGACGCCGACGATGTTGCGCTTGGTGATGTCGCTGTCGAAGCCGAACAGCAGGTCCGGCGAGCACAGGTGGAAGAAGTGCAGCGCGTGCGACTGCAGCATCTGGCCGTAGTGCATCAGGCGGCGCAATTTTTCGGCGGCCGGCGTCAACCGCTTGGCGCCGACGATGACATCCAGCGCTTTGGAGGCGGCCAGATGGTGCGAGACCGGGCAGATGCCGCACAGGCGCTGGACCATGACCGGCACTTCCCAGTACGGCCGGCCCTGAATGAATTTTTCGAAGCCGCGAAATTCGACGATGTGCAGGCGTACCTGGTGCACCTTGTTCTGGTCATCGAGCAGGATGGTGACCTTGCCGTGGCCTTCGACGCGCGACACCGGGTCGATCGCGACGCGGCGCAGTTTCTCGGGGTGCTCGGCGGTTTCAAGGTTGTAGGTCATTGCGGAACCTCAGTCATAATGCATTAAACCATGGCCCAGTTCGGGCTCGCGGCCAGCCAGCAGATCGGTCAGCACTTTCCAGATCGCATCGCCCGAAGGCGGGCAGCCGGGAATGAAGTAATCGATCTTCACCACCTCGTGGATGGGGTGCACCTTGTCGAGCGGCAACGGCAGTTCCGGGTCGTTCGGGATCATGCCGTTGGCCAGCCCCGGACTGGTGTGATAGACCTCTACGAGGATGGTCGCCAGCGGCAGGTGGTTGCGCTGGGCCGGCAAGCCGCCGTTGATGGCGCACGCGCCGATGGCGATCAGTATCTTGCAGTTCTTGCGGAACTCGCGCAGCACATGGACGTTCTCGGCGTTGCACAGACCGCCCTCGATGATGCCGATGTCGCAGTCCGGGCTGCAATGCTTGATGTCGGTCAGCGGCGAGCGGTCGAATTCGATGTGTTCAAGCAGCGTAAACAGCCGTTCATCGATATCGAGGAAGGACATGTGGCAGCCGAAACAGCCGGCCAGCGAAGTGGTGGCGACCTTCAGCTTCTTGGTGGGCGCAGTCATGTCAGCGGCCCTCCGTGGTGACGGATTCCGCAATCGGCGCCTTGTCGTACTTGCGCTCGCCGATGGGCACCGCGAAGCCCTTGCGCTTTTTGAGAATGACACCGACCGGGCAGACGTGCGCCGCCTTGTCGTCCAGCGTGAAATTGGTGTCGGCCAACTGGCCGGACTTGGCATTGACGATCAGGTGCGTCGTGATGCCGCGCCCGGACAGCGCGAAGACGTTCTTGCCATCGACATCGCGGCTGGCGCGTACGCACAGCGAACAGAGGATGCAGCGGTTGAAATCGAGCAAAACCTCGGGGTGCGAGGCGTCGACCGGACGATTCGGGAAGAAGTGGTCGTAGTGCGGCGACATCATGCCGAGATGGTAGGCCGTGGCCTGCAACTGGCAGTTGCCGCTCTGCTCGCACGAGGGGCAGAAATGGTTACCTTCGACGAACAGCATCTGGGTCAGCGCTCGCCGTTCGGCGTTGATTTCCTCGGTGTCGCTTTCGACATTCATGCCAGGCGCGGCGCGCATGGTGCACGAGGCCGTATGCCGGCCATTGACCTTGACCGTGCACAGCTTGCACGAGCCGTGCGGCTTGAATTCCGGGTGGTAGCACAGGTGCGGGATGAACACCCCGGCCTTGGCCGCCGCCTGGATGATGGTCTGGCCTTCCTCGAAGGGAATGGCCTTGCCGTCGAGCATGAAGGTCTGGTTCATGCTTCACCTCCGGTTTCCGTCGTCAGGTGGGCCGCCGCATCATCGCGCCCGGTCATCTGCCGTGCCGCCGCCAGCGCCCGGTCGAGATCGAAGGCCGGCGTGTAGTCCTGCTGCATCATGCGTTTTTCGTAGGCCGGCCGGAACTTGGCGATGGTGTCGAGCACGGGGTTGCAGGCGGTATGCCCGAGGCCGCAGTGGCTCATCGATTGCAGCAACTGGTTCAGCTTCTCGATTTCGGCGAAATCGTAGGGCGAGCCGGCGCCGTTGTGCAGCTTGTCCATCAGGTTCTTCAGCAACGAGGTGCCGACGCGGCACGGCGTGCAGAAACCGCAGCTTTCGTGCTGGAAGAAATGCACATAGTTGCGCGCCACCTGGAACATGTCGCGGGATTTATTGAACACCGTGAAGGCGCCGGCCGTCGGAATATCCTCGAAACCAATGATGCGGTCGAATTCGGCCTCGGCAACGCAAATGCCGGACGGGCCGCTGACCTGCACCGCCTGCGTATCCGTCGCCCCGCAGTCCTCCAGCACCTTGCGAATGCTGACGCCGAAGGGGTATTCGTACAACCCGGGCCGTTCGCAATCGCCGGACACCGAAAGAACCTTGGTTCCCGCCGAATGCCGGGTGCCGATCGCGGCGTACCAGTCGCCGCCGTTCAGCGCGATCAAAGCTGCTGCGGCAAAGGTTTCGACATTATTGACGATGGTCGGCTGGTCGAGATAACCGTTGGTCACCGGGAATGGCGGCCGGTTGCGCGGGGTACCGCGCTTGCCTTCCAGCGACTCGATCAGCGCCGACTCCTCGCCGCACACATAAGCGCCGGCACCGACATGGATCTCGAGGTCGAAATCGGCACCGGGAATGCCGAGAATATCCTTGCCCAGCAGGTTTTTCCGGCGCCGGTGCGCCAGCACGGCATTCAGGTGATCGAGCAGGTAGCGGTACTCGCCGCGCAGGTAGACGAAGCCGCGCGTCGCGCCGACCGCATAGGCGGCCACGGTCATGCCTTCGAAGACCAGATCGGCATATTTGGCGAGCAGCACGCGGTCCTTGAAAGTCCCCGGCTCGCCCTCGTCGGCATTGCAGACGAGGATGCGCTGCAGCCCCGCCTTCAGCGGCGCGTTGCGGCAGGCCTCCCATTTCAGCGCGGTGGTGAACCCGGCGCCGCCACGGCCGCGCAGGTTGGCGCGCTTGATCTCGTCGAGCATCGAAATCGGGCCGCTCAAGCCGGTCGGCAGGCCTTCGCGCCAGGAACGCATGTTGGACGCCATCTGGCCGTCGCTCGGCGCCCGTGCCCGGGCTGCCAGCAAGGCGTCGCCCGGCTTGAGGTCACTGCCGAGCAGGATGTCGGCGCGCCGGATGTTGTCCTCGATCCGGAAGTATTCCGCCGGCCACTCGGCCAGCGGCACCTTGCCGCGGATCAGTTCGGCGATTTCGTCGATGCGTGCTGCGGTCAACCCCGCCACGGCATAGTTATTGACCAGCATGGCCGGCCCCTGATCGCACATGCCGGTGCAGGCGGTCTTGCCGACACTGACCAGGCCTTCCTCCGACATCTTGCCGCGCTCGACCCACAGGCTGTTGCACAGGCGGTCCATCAGCGCC
>JBFZCS010000196.1:0-6082 GCA_041307825.1 Azonexaceae bacterium | reverse complement strand
GGTCTGGCCGGCGCGGCTGGAGGTCAAGGTCGAGGAGCATCGTCCGGCGGCCCGTTGGGGCGAAGGGCGGGACGAACTGGTCAATACCTTCGGCGAAGTGTTCGCCGCCACGGCACCGGAAGAGGAGCTGAGCGGGCTGCCCCTGCTCCATGGTCCGCAGGGTACGGCGCCCGAGGTGCTCAAGCGCTACGGGGATTTTGTCGGGAATTTCAAGGTGCTGGGCCAGAAACCGGTGCAGGTCACGCTGTCGCCGCGGCTGGCATGGCAATTGAAGCTGGACAACGGAATGCTCGTCGAAATGGGGCGCGAGCAGCAGAAATCACCGGTGGGTACGCGTTTGCAACGGTTTATAGAGGTCTACCCGGAGCTGGTCGCCAAGCGTCCGACGCGGCCTTCGGTGGTGGATTTGCGGTATCCGAACGGATTTGCGATGCGAGTCGCGGGCGATGTGAAGGGAAAGTAGGACTATGAGCAGGGATAACAAGGATCTTGTGGTCGGGCTGGACATCGGGACGTCGAAAATCGTCGCGCTGGTCGCCGAGATCAACCAGGAGGGGCGGCTGAACGTCATCGGCATGGGCTCGCAGGATTCGCGCGGCCTGAAGAAGGGCGTCGTGGTCAACATCGAGGAAACGGTACATACCATCAGCCGCGTCGTGCAGGAGGTCGAACTGATGGCCGATTGCAAGGTGAAGGATGTGTATACCGGGATCGCCGGCAGCCACATCAAGAGCTTCAATTCGAACGGCATGGTGGCGATCAAGGACAAGGAAGTCACCGCCAGCGACGTCGAGCGCGTGATCGAGACGGCCAAGGCGATGCCGATCCCGGCCGATCAGGAAATCCTGCACATTCTCACCCAGGAGTTCGTCATCGACGGCCAGGATGGCATCCGCGAGCCGATCGGCATGAGCGGCATGCGCCTCGAAGTCAAGACGCACATCGTCACCGGCGCCGTTTCGGCCGCCCAGAACATCGTCAAGTGCGTGCGGCGCTGCGGGCTGGAAGTGAATGATCTCGTCCTGCAGCCGCTGGCCTCCAGCTACGCGGTCCTGTCCGAAGATGAAAAGGACCTTGGCGTTTGCCTGATCGACATCGGCGGCGGCACCACCGACCTCGCGGTGTGGACGCAGGGCGCCATCCGCCATACCTCGGTGATTCCCATCGCGGGCGACCAGATCACCAACGACATCGCGATGGCGCTGCGCACGCCGACCCGCGAGGCCGAGGATATCAAGTGCAAGTACGGTTGCGCCCTGTCGCAGCTGGCTGACCAGGCCGAAACCATGGAGGTTGCCGGGGTCGACGACCGGCCGAGCCGCAAATTGAGTCGCCGGGCACTGGCCGATGTCATCCAGCCGCGCGTCGAGGAGCTCTATGAACTGATCCAGAGCGAACTGCGGCGTGCCGGCTTCGAGGAAGTGCTGTCGTCCGGCATCGTCCTGACCGGCGGCGCCAGCGTGATGCCGGGCATGCTCGAGCTGGGCGAGGAACTCTTCCACATGCCGGTCCGCCTTGGCAGTCCAAAGTACACGGGCAGCCTGGCCGACGTCGTGCAGAGTCCGCGCTTTTCGACGTCCTTCGGCCTGCTGCTCGAGGCGCAGGCGCAGCGCAAGCGTGGCCAGAAGATCAAGGAAAAGCAGGGCGTGAAGGATGTCTTCGATGGCATGAAGTCATGGTTTTCAAAGAATTTTTGATTGTTTTCAGAGTTTTTTCAGAGGAGGTAGTCATGTTTGAAATTATCGAGAAGGAAGAAGAGTGCGGCACGATCATCAAGGTGTTCGGTGTCGGTGGTGCCGGTGGCAATGCCATCGAGCACATGATTCATGAGGGGGTGAATGGCGTCGAGTTCATCGCCGCCAACACCGATGCGCAGGCCCTCAAGCGCAATACCGCCTCGTCCAAGCTGTCGCTTGGCAAGACGGGACTGGGCGCCGGCGCCAAGCCGGAAGCCGGGCAGGCGGCGGCTGAATCGCACCGCGACGAAATCCGCGCCGCGCTTGAAGGCGCCCACATGGCCTTCATCACGGCCGGCATGGGTGGCGGCACGGGTACCGGCGCGGCGCCAGTAGTTGCCGAGATTGCTCGTGAAATGGGCATTCTGACCGTCGGCGTCGTGACCAAACCGTTCGGTTTCGAAGGCGTCAAGCGGATGAAGGCCGCCGAGGCCGGGATCGCCGAATTCTCCAAGCACGTCGATTCGCTGATCGTCATCCTCAACGACAAGCTGATGGAGGTCATGGGTGACGACGCCGATGTCGATCACTGCTTCAAGGCTGCCGACGATGTGCTGAAGAACGCCGTCGGCGGCATCGCCGAAATCATTACCTACCCGGGCCTGGTCAACGTCGACTTCGAAGACGTGCGCACGGTGATGGGTGAGATGGGTCGCGCCATGATGGGTTCCGCTGCCGCCGCCGGGGTCGACCGGGCGCGCATCGCTGCCGAGCAGGCGGTCGCCTCGCCACTGCTGGAGGGCGTCAACCTGTCGGGCGCCAAGGGTGTGCTGGTCAACATCACGGCTGCCAAGGGCGGACTGAAGATGAGGGAAGTCAATGAAGTGATGAACACCGTCAAGGCTTTTGCCGCCGAAGACGCGCACATCATCTTCGGCGCCGTGTACGACGAGCTGATGGGCGATGCCCTGCGCGTCACCGTGGTGGCGACCGGCCTCGGGCAGGTAGCGACCGCCCGTGCCCGCCAGCCGGAAGTCTTCACCCAGCCGGTCCTGGTCCAGGCCACCGGCACCAGTGACGCCGTGGCTTTTGCGCCGGCGGCAGCGGTCGACTACGCGCACCTCGAAGTGCCGTCGGTCGTGCGTCGCGGGCAGCGCAACGTGACGGTCGAAGCGCTGGCCAACAGCGGCGTCGACCGTTACGACATTCCGGCTTTTCTGCGCAAGCAGGCTGACTGACAACAGCAAAGCCATTCTCTGAAAAAGGGCGGCGTCACGTTGTGTTACAATGTGGCGCTCCCCACATTATTCAAGCACTTGCATGCTCAAGCAACGCACGTTAAAGACTGTCATCCGCGCCTCAGGCGTCGGGCTGCATGGCGGTGTCAAGGTCAATATGTCCCTGCGTCCGGCCGCTCCGGATACGGGTATCGTGTTTCGTCGCGTCGATCTGCCGGAACCGCTGGATATTCCCGCAGCCGCCTTCATGGTCGGCGACACGCGCATGTGTTCCTGTCTCGAAAAAGACGGGGTCAAGGTCGGGACCATCGAGCACCTGATGTCGGCCTTCGCCGGCCTCGGTATCGACAATGCCTGGGTCGATCTGGATGCGCCGGAAGTGCCGATCCTCGACGGCTCGGCTTCGCCGTTCGTCTTCCTGATCCAGTCGGCGGGAATCGAGGAGCAGAACGCCGCCAAGAAGTTCATTCGCGTCACCCAGCCGGTCGAAGTGCGTGACGGTGACAAGTGGGCGCGTTTCGAGCCTTACGATGGATATAAACTGACTTTCTCGATCATTTTCAATCATCCGGCCATCGACAAGTCGGCGCAGAAGGCCGAAATCGATTTCGCCGAACACTCCTACGTTCGCGAAGTGGCGCGCGCCCGAACCTTCGGCTTCATGCAGGAGGTCGAATTTCTGCGCGAGAACGGCCTCGCCTTGGGCGGCGGGCTGGAAAACGCCATCGTTCTCGACGAATTCCGCGTGCTGAACCAGGATGGACTGCGTTACGGCGACGAGTTCGTCAAGCACAAGATTCTCGACGCGGTGGGCGACCTCTATCTGCTCGGTCACCCATTGCTCGCTGCCTATTCTTCGCACAAGGGCGGCCACGCGCTGAACAACATGCTGGCCCGCGAACTGCTGACCCGGCAGGATGCCTGGGAACTGGTTACCTTCGACGAAGCCGAACGCGCGCCGCTCGGCGTGACGCGCTGGCTGAACCAGCCAGCCTGATCCGCCATGTGGCTGCTGCGCCTGCTGGCAGTCATCTTGGTGGTCGCCATCGGCGCCGGATTGCTGATCTACGTCATTACCGGCAACCGCAATTACCTGGCTTTTTCCTGGCGGCTGTTCCGCTACGGAATCGTCTTTGCGCTGATCGTCTTTGCGCTGATGATCATTGAGCGCGTCGCCGTCATTCCTGTCTGACGGCGCGCGCCAGCAGGGCGTCGAGCGCGTCGCGCAACGGCCCTTTCGGCAGGTTTTCGGCGGTTGACCGCAGCACCCCGCAAGCCCCTGCGGAAAGGGGCTTCGTGGTTGAACTCGTTGATTGGCAAGGGATTTGGCGGGGTTGAACTTTCACCTCAATGCCGTTACACTGCGCGCCGCAACTCGATAATTCGTCGCACAAGCGCTGACTCATCTGGCGAATCTTGGTGGCGACCGCGCCGTTATCGGCGTGGATAACGATTTTCCCCGACTTGTAGTTGGCAACGTGCGCCACGCGGCCCAGCCCCCCCGGGGCGATTGCCTCGAAGCGTTGCGCCAGCTTGAGCAACAACCGGGCATGGGCCATCACCCTGCCCGCCGCGGCGTCATTGTCGAGGTAGTGCTCGAGCCCGTTGGTCATAGGAGGTTTCTTTGCAGATCATTCTGGTTTCACGCCACCTGAAGGTGGCACGGACAATTACCATTATGCCTCGCCATCTGGTGATCGCGGGCTTCGCTTTTCTGTCGCTGGTAATGTTCTCCGCGACGCTCATTTCGTGGCTGACCTCGCGCGTGACTGACGCCGGCAACCAGGATGAGGTGCTTTCGCAGCAGCAGGAGACGCACAAGGCGCAGCAGTTCCTGAATAACAACCTGCAATTGATGGCTACCCGCCTCGGAGAATTGCAGGCGCAGGTTCTGCATCTGGATACGCTCGGCGACCGGCTTGCCGGAATCGCCGGCATCAAGCGTGAAGCGCCGCCGCCGGCGAGCATGCTGTTAGCGGGGCAGGGCGGCGCGTTCGTGCCGGCGCCGCTGGGCGCCGACGAACTGCAGCGCGAGATCGATCGCCTGTCCCGCGAGGTGGATGTGCGAACCGATGAACTGGCCTTGCTCGAATCCAGTTTTCTCGAGAAGCGGGTCAAGGAACGGCTGTTGCCGACGGCCCTGCCGGTCAAGGAGGCATTCCTCGGTTCCCCCTTCGGCCACCGCAGCGATCCGATTCTCGGCCAGCGCGCCAAGCACGAAGGTATCGATTTCAACGCAGAGACTGGTACCCCGGTGGTTGTCGCGGCCGATGGCATGGTTCTCTCCGCCGGTTGGCAGAGCGATTTCGGCAACATGATCGACGTCGACCACGGCGACGGTCTGACCACCCGCTACGCCCACCTGTCGCGGATGAACGTCAAGGCCGGAAGTCTGGTCAAGCGCGGCGAACGGATTGGCGCGGTCGGCAGCACCGGCCGTTCCACCGGTTCGCATCTGCATTTCGAGGTGCGGATGCTCGGCATCGCCCAGAATCCGGCGCACTTCCTCAAGCAGGGCCAGGAATTCGCGCTGGTCAAGCGCCGCTGAAACATTCAAGAAGCTTGATCCAGGTCGTCGCCGTCCGTGGCCGGCATGTTAGAATTCGCCCTTTGCCGCACCCGCGCAACCACATTCCATCGCGATGATCTCCGGTCTACTCAGAAAAGTTTTCGGCAGCCGCAACGACCGGCTGATCAAACAATACGCTCAGACGGTCAAGCGTATCAATGCGTTCGAGCCCGCCATCCAGGCCCTGAGCGACGAGCAATTGCGCGCCAAGACGGACGAGTTCCGCCAGCGTCACGCCACCGGCGAAGCGCTCGATGACCTGATGCCGGAGGCCTTTGCGGTGGTCCGCGAAGCAGGCAAGCGCGAACTCGGCATGCGCCACTTCGACGTCCAGCTGGTCGGCGGCATGGTGCTGCATTACGGCAAGATCGCCGAAATGCGGACCGGCGAGGGCAAGACGCTGGTCGCTACGCTGCCTGCCTACCTCAACGCCATTTCCGGCAAGGGCGTCCACGTCATCACGGTCAACGACTATCTCGCCAGCCGCGATGCCGAGTGGATGGGGCGTTTGCACCGCTTTCTCGGATTGACCGTCGGCGTCAATCTGTCGCAGATGGATCACGAGGCCAAGCAGGCCGCCTACGGCGCCGACATCACCT
>JBFZCS010000195.1:0-2733 GCA_041307825.1 Azonexaceae bacterium | reverse complement strand
CCGAATGGCTCTTCGTCGCGCTCAAGCTGGCCGGGGCGGCGTATCTCGTGTACCTCGGGATTCAACTCATCCGCGCCAGAAAGCACGAGATCCCGGTGTCGGCTGATGCGCCGTGCTCGCTATGGCGGCTGTTCTTCGACGGGGCGCTGTCCAATGCCTCCAACCCGAAGATCGCAGTGTTCTACTTCGCATTCCTGCCGCAGTTTGTCCTGCCCGGCGCCGCACGCCCCACGCTGTCGGTCTTTGTCCTCGGACTCGTCTTCGCCGGCCTTACCTTCCTGGTCAAAGGTCCGGTCGGCCTGGGTGCCGGCCTTCTGTCGGGCTACCTTCGTTCGCGCCCGAAAGTGATCGCCTGGCTCTATCGCACCAGCGGCGCGGTACTCATCGGCCTTGGTCTCAAGCTCGCGTTCGAGCGCCGCGCATGAGGCCCATTCACCCTTCCGGCGGGCGGACCTGGCGCATAATGTCGTGCAAAGCCACCATGATCCATAACTGACTTGCACCAACACCATGCCGATTCACCGACTAGCTCACTACAACATTCGCGCCGAGCGCGGACTGATGGAGGTCTTGCGCGATTTCTATGTCGCGGTCGTCGGCCTCCAGTCAGGTCCGCGACCGCTGCGTTCCTTTGGCTACTGGCTTTACGCGGACGGAATGGACATTCTTCATCTCTCGGAAGCGGTTGAAGGCGACAAACGACGCACCGGATCCGACCTGACCTTCGACCATGTCGCGTTCGAATGCGAAAACTGGCCCGAGTTCAGAAGCCGGCTCGAGCGGCACGCGATTGCCTTCAGCGAGCGCAGTGCTCCGGGCAATGGCCGGCGGCAGGTCTTCTTCCGGGATCCGGCGGGCAACGGCATCGAACTGGCCTTTCCGGCCGGCGATGCCTGAATCGGAGATACAAGCCATGGATATTGCCGCGGGAATCGTCATCGCATTCGTCGCGCTGTTGCACGGCTATTTTCTCGTTCTCGAAATGTTCCTGTGGACCAAGCCCATCGGCCTGAAGACATTCGGCCAGACCAAGGCATCGGCGGAAGCCTCGCGGGTTCTCGCCGCCAATCAGGGGCTTTACAACGGCTTTCTCGCGGCGGGGCTGATCTGGGGCCTGTTGCTCGGCCCGCAAGGCTTTGGCGTGAAGGTCTTCTTTCTCGTCTGCGTCATCATCGCCGGCGTCTATGGCGCGGCAACGGCAAACCGGAAAATCCTGTTCGTGCAGGCCCTGCCGGCGGCGGTCGGCCTGGGCTTGCTGCTACTGTCATGAGTTCGCCGTCCTCGCCCGCAAGAAGCCGCATCCACCGCCTCGTCTTGTTCGTGGCCTGCATTTGTATCGGAATTCTTGTGGGGGTGATTGGCAGCCGCATCACCGGCAGCGACCACTGGTTCCTTGCGATTCCCGCGTTGCTTGCGGTGGTCTGGTTATTCGTCGCCGACCCCAATGAGTGCCAGCGTTGCAGCCAACCGGCCGGCACGAAGGATTCCGGCAAACCGGACGCCTGATCCTGCGTAGTGACCCGGTGGCGGAATATGGCGCCAGCGGCCGGCGTGGCTATTCGCCGACGACGTCGATGCCGGCAGGTGGTGTGAACTTGAAGGTTGCCGCCGGCAACGCCGGATTGCGTTCGAGGTTGGTGAAACGGATGTGCGTCGTCTGGCCAAAGCTGTCGTAGAGCTCCATGGCTCTGAGATCCTTGCCGGCAAAGCCGAGACGGACTTTCTCGAAACCGCTGTCGCCAGCCTTGGGCACCGCCTCGACCCAGTTCATGCCGTCGGCTTCGCCGGCTTCGTTCAAGGTGAAATTCGTTTCCAGCTCGTTGCTGCCGGATAGTAGCGCGGCCGGCGAGCCGCTGATCGCCTGCCCAGCCTTGCGCACCGTGACCTGCTTGAGTTCGGTGTCATAGATCCAGATTTTCTCACCGTCGCCGACGACCAGTTGCGGGTAAGGCTTCTGGATGTCCCAGCGCAGCTTGCCGGGCCGCGAGATGGCGACAACGCCGGAGGATTGCTGCGGCTTGCGGCCATTCTTGCCGATGACCATCTGCGAAAAGTCGGCTTTCAGCGTGCGGGTGCTGTTGAGGAACTGATGCAGCTGGTCGACCGCGCCGGCTTCGGCGAGCAACGGAAAAAATGCGATTGCCGCGGTCAACAGCGTTTTTTGGGCAAATTTCATTCGGCTTCGCGGCGCGCCAGCACTTCGCGGCCGCCGCGTCCGTCCATCGACGACACCAGACCGGCCTTTTCCATCGCTTCGATCAGGCGCGCCGAGCGGTTGTAGCCAATGCGCAGGTGGCGCTGGACGAGCGAGATCGAGGCGCGCTTGTTCTTGAGCACGATGTCGACGGCCTGGTCGTAGAGCGGGTCGCTCTCGGCGTCGCCACCATCGCTGCCGCCCTCGCCGCCTTCGTCATCGTCGCCGGCGCTGCCGTTGAGGATGTCCTCGACGTACTCCGGCGCGCCGAGCGTCTTCAGGTGTTCGACGACGCGATGCACTTCGTCATCGGAAACGAAAGCCCCATGGACGCGGGTCGGATAGCCGGTGCCCGGGGCGAGGTAGAGCATGTCGCCCTGGCCGAGCAGCGCTTCGGCGCCCATCTGGTCGAGGATGGTGCGCGAGTCGACCTTGGCGGAGACCTGGAAGGCGATCCGGGACGGAATGTTCGCCTTGATAAGACCGGTGATTACATCCACCGACGGCCGCTGGGTGGCAAGTGCGAGATGCACGCCGGC
>JBFZCS010000194.1:0-2897 GCA_041307825.1 Azonexaceae bacterium | reverse complement strand
AGGAGCCGGTGCTGGTGTCCGGCACCGATGGCGTCGGCACCAAGCTGCGCCTGGCTTTCGAGCTGAACCGCCACGATACGGTCGGACAGGATCTGGTCGCCATGAGCGTCAATGACATTCTGGTACTCGGCGCCGAATCCCTGTTCTTCCTCGATTACTTCGCCTGCGGCAAGCTCGATGTCGATACCGCGGCCTCCGTCGTTGGCGGCATCGCCAGGGGCTGCGAACTGGCCGGCTGTGCGCTGATCGGCGGCGAAACCGCCGAAATGCCGGGCATGTATCCGGAAGGGGAATACGACCTGGCCGGCTTTGCCGTCGGCGTCGTCGAGAAGTCGAAGGCCATCGACGGCAAGTCCATCTTGCCGGGCGACGTCGTCCTCGGCCTGGCTTCCTCCGGTGCGCACTCCAATGGCTACTCGCTGGTGCGCAAGATCATCGAGCGCTCCAACCCAGACATGAACGCCCCGTTCGACGGCGACCGTACTTTGGCCGACGTCGTCATGGCGCCGACCCGCATCTATGTCAAGCAGGTGCTGGCGACGATGGAAAAGATCACGATCAAGGGCATGGCCCACATCACCGGTGGCGGCCTGCTCGAAAACGTGCCGCGCGTGCTGCCTGAAAACACCGTCGCCGAACTGCAAAAGGCCGCCTGGCCGCGGCCGAAATTGTTCGACTGGATGCAGACCGAAGGCAATGTCGCCGAAAACGAAATGCACCGCGTCTTCAACTGCGGCATCGGCCTGGTCATCGTCGTCGCCGCGGCCGATGCCGAGGCGGCGCTGGCCGAGCTGAAGGCGCAGGGCGAGGCGGTCTATCGCATCGGCAAGATCCGGGCGCGTCAGGGTGACGAAGCGCAGACCGTCGTGGTCTGATTTGCCGCGATGGACCGTCGCGCTGGCGTGCGGTCTGTTGTTGCTGAATTTTCCGGCGCCGCTGTGGGCGGCGGAAAAATCCGCTGCGAAGCCGGTTGCGGCGAAGAAGAAACCCCCTAAAAAAGGTGCGAAGCCGCCTGCTCACACCTCACTCTCCGAAATCGGCACGGCGGAGATCGTCGAGTCGGATCTGACCGGGCTGCATGGCTCGGCGAGTTTTTACGGCCGGGGTTTTCACGGCCGGCCGACGGCAACCGGCGAGACCTTCGACGCGCGCGGGTTCACCGCCGCCAGCAATCGCTTTCCGCTCGGTAGCTGGGTGGCGGTGCGGCGGCTCGACAACAACCGTTGCGCCATCGTCAAGATCAATGACCGCATGCATGCCCGGCACCGCAAGCGCATCATCGATGTCTCGCGGGGCGTCGCCGAGTATCTCGACATGATTCGTGCCGGCGTCGTTCTGGTGCGCGTTGCGCCGCTCAAGGACAAGCAGCGCGACGATCGCTCCTGCACAGCGGCTTTCGAAAGCCGGGACACGCCACCCGACCCGGTTCCCGCCATGGATTGGCGTGACATGCGGCCCGAACCGCAACTGGACGCGATGCACTGAGCGGAATTTTCTCCCGTTTTGCGGGGGAGTTAGATACAATTGAAGCAATTACTGACTCATCGGTCAGTATCGTAAATATTGGCGCCCTCCCCATGAAAAAAAATACCCGACTCGGCATCATTGCCCTTGCCTTTACTGGTTTGGCCGGCCTTGGCTATTACGCCTACACGGCGAATCGTGCGCCGGCCGCTGTGCCTGGTGCGCCGGCCGGCGGCGCGCCAGCCAAGCCGGGTGGCGGCGCCCCCGGCGGCTTTGCGCTGGCGGTCGAGGTGGCGAAGATCGCGGCGGCGGATTTTTCCGACGAGGCGAGCGCCGTCGGCAACCTTAAATCGAACGAATCGGTAGTCATGCGGCCGGAAACCGCGGGGCGCATCGCCGCCGTCAATTTCAAGGATGGCGCCATCGTCGGCAAGGGCGCGGTGCTGGTGAGCCTCGATGCCGCTATACCGGAAGCGGAATTGCAGCAGGCGCGGGCGAACCTGGCGCTGGCCCGAAGCAATCACAAGCGCAACCAGGAACTGCTGGAGAAGAAATTCGTCACCGCGCAGGCGCTGGACAACTCGGCGGCGACGCTCAAGGTGCAGGAAGCGGCAGTGCAGCTGGGCGAGGCTAAGGTCGGCCGGATGCGCATCAAGGCCCCGTTCAACGGCATGGTCGGCCTGCGCAACGTCAGCGTCGGCGATTACGTCAAGGAAGGCCAGGACCTGATCAACATCGAGGACATAGGTACGTTGCGCGTTGATTTCAGGCTGCCGGAGACCTATCTTGGCCGGATCATCAAGGGACAGACTGTCGAGGTCAGCACTGACGCGTTGCCCGGCGAGCAGTTCAAGGCGGTCCTCGATGCAATTGATCCCATGGTTGACCAGAACGGCCGGGCGATTTCCAGCCGCGCCCGCCTCGATAATGCTTCCGGCAAGCTGCGGCCGGGCATGTTCGTCCGCGTCCGTTTACTGTTTGGCGAGCGCAAGAATGTATTGATGGTGCCCGAGCAGGCGATCGTGCCGGGGGCGCAGCCAACGGTGTTCAAGGTGGTCGACGGCAAGGCGGTCACGACCAAGGTCAAGCTGGGCGTGCGCCGCGCGGCGCAGGTGGAAGTGGTCGACGGCCTGGCGGTCGGCGACGTCGTGGTCACCGCCGGTCAACTCAAGCTGCGCGATGGCGCCCCGGTGCGGGCGATCGGCGAGGGCGGGGCGGCGGCGCAGCCGACAAGCGGCATGGCAGGTATGGAAGGCATGTCCGGCATGGCGCCGGCCAAGGCGGCTGAAGCCAAATGAAGATTTCCGAGATCTGCATCAAGCGGCCGGTCTTCGCCACCGTGCTGTCGCTGGTGGTGATGCTGATCGGCATCGTTTCCTACACGCGCCTGCCGGTGCGCGAGTACCCGAAGATCGACGAGCCGGTGGTGACGG